>JBMOPR010000191.1:0-3260 GCA_049323075.1 Pseudomonadota bacterium | reverse complement strand
ATCACGCACACGCCTGAGCGAGGCAGACGGCGATGACCCAAAACATAATCACCGAGCAGATGACCCGCCTGGGCCAGCAGATCGAGCACGAATCGTTTGCCGTGGTGGATGCCGAGGCGGGCGCCCACGCTTACCGCGCGGAGCAGTGGCCTGTGGTACGGCGCATGATCCACGCGACGGCGGATTTCGAATTCAATGGCCTGACCCGGTTTCATCCGGACGCGATTGCGGCGGGCGTCAACGCGCTGCTGGCGGGGCGGCCTGTGGTGGCGGACGTGGACATGATCTGCGTGGGCGTGTCGAAACCGCGGCTGGCGCATTTTGGTGTTGTCGCCCACCAGTTCATCAGCGACAGCGATGTGATTGAACAATCGCGACGGGCCGACAGCACGCGCGCGGTCTATGCAATGAAAAAAGCGCGGCAACTCGGTTTGCTCGATGGCGGCATTGTTGCCATTGGCAATGCGCCTACCGCGCTGCTGGAAGTGATCCGGATGATCCGGGAAGACGATTTGCGTCCGGCACTTGTCATCGGCATGCCGGTGGGCTTCGTGTCGGCGGCGGAATCGAAGGCGGCACTGGAACAGATCGATGCGATTCCCTGGATCATTACCCACGGCCGCAAGGGCGGTTCCACCCTGGTGGTGGCAGCATTGCATGCACTGTTGGCGCTGGCGGAACGACAACAGCATCAAATTGACGCAGCAGATTCCCACTGATCGCCGATGAATGAACGTGGTGCGGAAAAACGCAGTCGGCAGAACCTGCGCACCGGATTTACGACCGGTGCCTGTTCGGCTGCCGCTGCCCGGGCTGCGGCGGTGGGATTGGTAACGGGTACCGTGCCGGAGCAGATCGAGTGTCTGCTGCCCAATGGCAGCCGCGTGCTGTTTCCGGTGATCGATCGTTACTGCAGTAAAACCGCTGCCCGGGCCGTGGTAGTGAAGGACGGTGGCGATGATCCGGATTGCACTCACGGTGCCCATATGACGGTGGATCTTCTGGTGAAACCCGGCGCTGCGGACCAGATTTTTTTTCGTAACGGCAAGGGCGTGGGCACCATCACGCTGCCGGGGCTGGGGCTGGAAGTGGGTGGACCGGCCATCAATCCGGTGCCGCGCAGGAACATCGAACAGAATGTGCGGGAAGTGGCCGCCGAACTGCTGGCGCAAGCCGGGCTGGAAGTGATCATTTCGGTACCCGAAGGCGAAGCCATGGCGAAGAAAACGCTGAACGACCGGTTGGGCATTCTGGGTGGTATTTCGATTCTGGGTACCACCGGCATTGTGCGGCCTTATTCGACCGCAGCGTTTCGTGCCAGCGTGGTGCAGGGTATTGAAGTGGCAGCGGCGCAGGGGCAGGACACCGTAGTGCTGACCACCGGCGGACGTTCGGAAAAATTCGTGATGCAGGAATTGCCGCAGCTGGCGCCGGCCTGTTTTATCCAGATGGGGGATTTCCTGAGTTACGCACTGGATGCGGCGCGGCGCTGCAAGCTGAAAACCGTCGTGATAGGCGGCATGGTGGGCAAACTCACCAAGATGGCGCAGGGCGAAACCATCACCCACGCCAATCGCAATCCGGTGGATACCGAGCTGCTGGCGGAGCTGGCGCAATCCCTCTGCGTGGATGCCGACGTGTGCGCCGACATCCGCAACGCCGAGACGGCGCGCTACGCCAGTGAACGCATGGAGGCGCTGGGGCTCAGTCTGGCATTCCATCAGGCGTTGGCGCAACGGGTGGTGCAGACGCTGGCGTCGCGTTACCCACGTCAGTTTCGTATTCGTGTGATGGTGTGTGATTTCGATGGCAAGCGGATTACAGAGGCGGAAGGCAATGAATGAAGCAGAGCAATTTCCGTTGCGGTGCCGGATCATCGGTGTGCTCGACGATGGGGCTGCCAGTTTGCATGCCTCGGCATTGCAGCACGTCCGGCAGGCTGACCTGGTGATCGGAGCGACTCGTACATTGCAACTGTTTGCAGCAGAATTCAGCGTGGGGTGCGAGATGCGCGATCTCACCGGCCGCCTGTCGCTGGTACCGGAATGGATACGGCAGGCGCTGTCCGATCGATTGAAGGTGGTGGTGCTGGCCAGCGGTGATCCGCTCTGTCATGGCATTGCCGGATTTCTGGTGGCGCACCTGTGTATCGAAGCCTGTGAAATTCTGCCGAATGTTTCCACGCTGCAATTGGCCTGCGCACGGATAGGTCTTCCCTGGCAGGATGTGAAAATTGCCTCGGTGCATGCGCGCGACGCAGGAGAATGGCACATCGGCGCGGGCCTGCACCACGGACTGGCGCCGTTGCTGCGCGACATCAGCCGGCACGATCGGCTGGCCATTCTCACCAGTCCCGACAACACACCGGATCGCATTGCCCGCATGCTGGTGCAGGAAAATATGGCGGATGATTTTCGCATCGCGGTGGCCGAGCGCCTGTTGTTACCGGATGAAAATACGGTGACGGCTGTTTCCGTGCGCGACGCGGCGCAGCGCCGGTTCGCTGATCCCAATGTGGTGCTGCTGTGGCGCAATACGCCGCAGCCCAATCCCGTGCTGTTTGGCCTGGCGGATAACGGCTATCAGCAACGCCAACCGGAAAAAGGCTTGATCACCAAACGCGAAGTGCGAGCAGTTTCGCTGGCGCGCCTGCAATTGAAAGCAGGCAGCATTGTCTGGGATATCGGCGCCGGCTCCGGTTCCGTGGGGCTGGAGGCGGCCCGTCTGTGTCCGCAAGGTTACGTGTACGCCATCGAAAAAAATACCGGCGACGCTGAAAATGCAGCGGCCAATCGCGTGCAGCTGGGAATTCACAATTACCATCTGCGCATTGCAAAAGCGCCCGATGGTCTGCAGGAATGGCCTGACCCGGATGCGGTATTCATTGGCGGTTCCGGTGGCGAATTGGTGCACTTGATTGAGTTGTGCCTGACACGGCTGCAACCCGGTGGCTGGCTGGTGATGAATCTTGTCACGGTGGAAAATCTGGCCGTGGCGATGGAAACGCTCAAGGTGATGCAAGTGCAGTGGGATGTCACCCAGCTGCAGACTTGCCGCAGCAAACCGATTCTGGACATGCACCGCTTCGCGGCGGAAAACCCGGTCTGGATCGTGGCAGCGCAGCGACCGCTGGTAGCGGATTCCAACCAGGCAGTGGCTATCTCATGACAGGCATCGAAATCAACCACAGTATCCACACCGGCAAATTGATGGGTGTTTCCCTTGGCCCCGGTAATCCCGGGCTGATTACGCGACGGGCC
>JBMOPR010000190.1:0-3264 GCA_049323075.1 Pseudomonadota bacterium | reverse complement strand
ACGGTGGGCTGATCCAGCCGGGCAATCCGTGCTGGCATCCCGCTATTTCTTGATCGCCAGCACGCCGTCGCCAATGATCTCGGTGGTAAATCCTGCTTCCCGCAACCGCTTGGCGACTTCATTGGGAACATCGCGCCCGCTCGTGAGCTTGTTCGGGGTTCCCGTATAGTGAAAAAGCCTGCCCTTGCGCTTCAGGACACGCGCCAGCTGGTGATAGAACGCCTGCGAATACAGTTCGCCGGCAATGCCGAAGCGGGGCGGGTCGTGCAGAATCGCATCGAATGACGCAGCCGGCAGGTGGGGAATCTGCTGCGCACTGTCGCCCTGCTCCAGCTGGTAATGTCCATCCGCCACCGGTGACCAGGGGTTGTGGCTGCGTATCCAGATCACGTCGGGGTTTTTCTCGAAGGACAGGATCTGGCGGGCATTGCGCTGCAGACACCAGGCGGCGAAATAGCCCAGCCCGCCACAGGTGTCGAGAATGGTTTTGCCTTCCGGCTGGATCAGGTCGACCTTTCTGCGCGCGTCGTCGTAAGGTGACAGCTGCGCGCTGGGCAGCATCTTGATGCCGTCGATTTCGAACGTGGGTGGCCCCCATTCCGTCGGCACCAGCTTGATCAGGGCGCCGCTGTAGCGTGAAACCGGCTCGAACGATTCCCCATCCCAGTAGTAGATCGTGCGGTCCTTGCATTTGGCCATGAACGGATAGTGCTGGCCTTCGACATGCCAGCCATCGGCACTGACCTCGACCCGCGACGTGGTTTTGCCCAGATCCAGCGTGCACTCGATGCTGCCGGTTGCGGCGCGCAGGATTTCATGTACGTTGAGCGTGAGAATGGGACTCATGGGATTGTCACGTCACTGGCTGGGGTGGGCAATACTATCAAATCCTTTATATCGAAACCGACAGGAAAATCCTAATGGCTGAATTCAGGGATCGGTATGGACCCTGGGCGCTGGTAACCGGCGCGGGCAATGGCCTGGGCGCGGAATTCGCCCGGCAACTGGCAAAACAGGGCCTGAACGTAGTGCTGGCGGATCTGGATGCCGCTGGCCTGGACGCGGTCGCAACGGAATTGCGTGTGCAGATGGGCGTCGAAATACGCACCGTGCAGCTGGATCTGGCGCAACCGGCATTCATGACGCAGCTGGACCCGGTGATTCAAGGGCTCGATATCGGCCTGGTGATCAACAATGCGGGGATCAGCGCGCTTGGGCTGTTCACCGGGCGGCCGTTGCAGGATCACCTGGGTGTCGTGGATGTGAATGTGCGTGCGCCGCTGGTGCTGGCCCATCACTTCGCGCCCCGGTTGACCCAGCGGGGCAAGGGCGGCCTGCTGTTCGTTTCCTCCCTTTCGGCATTGCAGGGTACCGCGTATGTGGCCAACTATGCCGCCACCAAATCCTGGAACCTGATTTTCGCCGAAGGTTTGTGGGAGGAAATGCAGGGCACTGGCGTGGATGTGCTGGGTTATCTGGTGGGCTCCACGCGCACGCCGGGCTTTGTGAATTCCAGGCCCCGGCTGGAGCGTGCTTCATTGGTGAAGGTGATGGAAATGCCAGCGGTAGTAAAGGGCGCGCTGGCCAGTCTGGGCAAGGGGCCTACCTGCGTGGCGGGTGCCGGCAACGGCATGGCGGCGGCGTTGCTGTGCCGGCTGTTGCCGCGCAGATGGGCGGTGAGAGTGGTGTCTGGCACTACGCGGAAGCTGTATGGGTGATGGACATCGAGCCTGCGCCAACTGATCGTCTCGACCGGGGCGTGAATTTTCAGGCTTGCGGGATGAGCATAGTGGGTGGCCTGATGGTTATCGGGAATCCGGAATGGCGATTCTGTCAGAGTTTCTGGCAGGGGAACAGTCGGTGCCGGCTGGTTAGGGGGTGTCACTTCAGTCACCTCCGCCGCAACCGCCCCCACAGCCACTGCCATCGGCGCCGCCACCCGAGGATTCACCGCCAAAGCCGTCCGTGGTGCCATCAAAACTTGAATTTGAAAAATCGCTTCCACAATGGACGACAGAGGTGTTGCTCCCGTCGCCGCCGCCTGACTTCATTTTGCTGCAGTCGAGCGTATAGCGAAAGCCATTGGGAATATTCAGTTTCGCATCCAGCGCAAACAGTAACGGCAGCCTTGTGGCATTTTTTGGATTGATGTTTTCTTCCAGGCAGGTATACCACCAGCAACGTCTGAGCCCGGCGTTACTCTGTTTGGCTGAACTCATGGCGGTGGCCGGGGTGTGGTGCATAAACCTGCCGAACGCCTTGTTGCAGAACATTGAATATTCTTTGGTGTGAAGAATCAGCTCATGCCAGAGATCGTCTACCACCTGGGATGGCATTGAGACAAACTTGCAGCCACTCTTCAAATGAGCCAGGAAGAAGTGACGAAGGGCGCGGGCCACAAGCTGATATTCCTTTGCAGTAAGGTGCGGATGCCTGGCGTGTAATTTGTCGAAGAGCCCGCGGGGCAGGGGGTATGTGCGTATAAACTCGGCCCGTGAAGCAGCACGCCACTTTTTCCATGAGAACAGAAAGACAACGCCTAAACCAAGTGAAACGATGAGGGCGGGGGTAAACATCATTCAAGTGTCCTGTTTGGAAAAAGGGTCAAGCTCAGATCAGCCTGCGTTGCAGCTATTCACTTTCTTCAATGGTTGTTCCGTTGCTCCCGCCAGGTAATACAACTGCTCATCGTGATAGACCAGATGCACGTCAAATGTGACGCCGGACTGATGCACGGATTCCTTCGGCGCCTGGCCGGCCTCGAAGAAATAGGATTGGCCCCTGTCGTTCACTTCCAGGCATTTGAACTTCCAGGTGATCTCGACTTTCTCGTGCGCCCGGATGGGCCAGGATGTTCTGGCCTTGTCATCGCCGATGACCGAGATGTCATTGCTGCTGGAATTGTTGATCATGCCGTCCCAGTAAACCGCGCAGCCCTGGATCAGCGATGCGACTACGGCAAGTCCGAGTGCCGGGGGGAGGTTACGGCGGATAGGTGTCATGGCATGCTCCTTGTCGGGTGACTCAATCAGGTGGTTGATCATTTTAGCGCTGTTTACGCTACCTCAGGCAACTGCCCCTGCCGTTCTGCTGCATACGTTGATTGCTTTCTGGCCTTTCTGGTCCGCCGGCCTATGCAGCACCGTCATGCCTTAGCTCTTGGCGTCATTCCTGGCTTTCCAATTTGACACGCAAGGCAGACAGTACCTCCCTCGCTTCGACCAGACGCTTCTTGCCAATGCCTTGAGATAATGCCTTCACCCA
>JBMOPR010000189.1:0-3280 GCA_049323075.1 Pseudomonadota bacterium | reverse complement strand
GGGGTTTCTGCAGGGCGAAAAGACATTCGTCACCAACGCCGACCAGGCCGAGCTGCTGCTGGTGGCAGCCAGTTTGGGGGACCCAGTGCCTGGCCCTGACGGAAAATCCCGCAATCCGCTGGTCATGGTATTGGTGCCGGCGCAGAGTCCGGGCGTCAGCATCACCCCGTTGCCCGCACTGCCCTTTGCGCCGTCCGTTCACCACGGCATCGCCCGCTTCGAACAGGTGCCCGTGGGGGCATCCCAGTGGCTGCCGGGCGATGGTTACAGCGACTACGTGAAGCCATTCCGCACCGTGGAGGACATTCACGTGAGCGCGGCACTGCTGGGATTTCTGCTGCGCATTGCCCGCGCCCATCGCTGGCCCGCTGCCAGTATCGAAGCATTGCTGGCACTGATCGCACTGCACCAGTGGCTGGCGGCACTGCCGCCCAAGGACAGCAGCACCCATCTGATTCTGGCGGGCGCGCGGCAACAGATGGAAGACTGGCTGCAGGCCAATCGCCCGCACTGGGATCTGTGTCCGCCGGAACTGGCCCAAGCCTGGCAGCGCGACAGCGCCCTGCTGAAGGTGGCAGGCAAGGCCCGTGCACAACGCACGCAAACCGCCTGGAATACCTTGCAGGGCGCCAGCTGACCCTTTGCCACAATTGATCCTGATTGCTCCCGGATTGCGCAGCATGCAACCCGGGCGCTGCCCGAATCCGGGCGCCTACTGGATGGGACCGAATCCCCGGTCCACCCCGTCAGGAGCCCATCATGTTCCGCACTGCGTTGTCGCCCGTTTGCCCGTCCCGTACTGCCCGCCTGAGCGCTGCTGTGCTGTTGCTGTCCGTCATCACCTTCGCGCAGAGCGCCAGCGCCGACACCCCGCGCCCGGCCAAAACCGAATTCAGATTCGGTTTGAATCAGGCCCGGCCCACCGTCACCGATCGCAGCATCCTCGAACAGCACGGCCAGTTCATCGCCGAGCATCCGGAAGTACGCGTCACGCTGCACGGCCACAGCGATGCCCAGGGCAACAGCCTGCACAACGCAACTCTGGCACTGAAGCGCGCGCAGGCAGTCGCGCAGATTCTGCGGGAACAAGGCGTGGCACTGGAGCAGATCGAAATCGTGAGCTGGGGGGCGGTGGTACCCGCTCCCCGTGGTCAGAGAGAAGCCGACAACCGCCGCGTCGAGCTGGACTACAACGATGAATTTCTTGCCAACGTCGGGCTGGAATTCAGTGATCTGTAACGGACGCGCGACGAATCAGGACGACTTCTCCGCATCCAGTTCCGTGAACAGCCCTTCAGCAGATTGCATGAAGGCGTCCAGATCCACCGCCGGCTGCAAACGGGCGAACGGCGGTTTCAGCCGGTACACCTCCTGGCCCTGGGTTTCATAGGGATCGGAATTCACCATCCAGGCCAGCAAGCCCACACCGATCACGCCCCAGGCCAGACTGTTGGCCAGAATCCAGCGCGCCGTCCGCCCCAGATTGGTGGCGGCCCACAGACTGGCCAGCAGGAAGCCGCACAGCAGCAGGCCCTCGCCGCCGTTTTCCAGCCACAGCGCCAGCGTTTCGCTGCTGAAACCGAAGGCCAGAAAATCCGCCAGCACCGACACGGCGAAAACCAGAATCACCAGCAGACTGCCCATCGACAGATGAAAACCAAACCGTACATCGTGCACCGCCACCCGTCCGATCATGCCCCAGATGCAGGCCCACACAAATGGCACAGCGAGGAACATCAGCGCTTCCAGCAATAATTCCTGCAGCTTCACCTCGGTGCCCTGCCCCAGGTACCGGGCGAACGCGAACACCCCCAGGGTGATGATCAGCAACGCCACCGCCACCACCGGCAATGCGAAATAATCCGCCAGCACGCGCCCCGACGGCAGCACGCGGGTAGCGGCGATTTCATGCTCCGGCAGCAATACGCGGACGCGGGTTTCCCCCAGATCGAATTCATCGCCAGACTGCAATACCTCTGGCTGCGTCAGACGCCCGCGGCCCACCCGGAACGTGCCGTTCTGCGACGAGATGTCCTGCACTTTCCAGTGGTGGGTGCCTGCATCATAGTGCAACTCCAGATGCTGCGGACACACGTAGGGATCCGCCAGAATCACATCGTTATGGTAACTGCGGCCGATGCCCACATGCTGGCCACGGCACTTGACGCGCTCGCTCACGCGGCCATTGCGGCCGAGCACTTCCACTATGATTTCCATTGCACCGCTCCCAGCAGACGGCGGGTGATTTTCAGCGCGTTGTCGCGGCTTACACCGGCCAGGGAAAAATTCACCAGCATGCCGCGCCGGTTCGACACCAGTGCCGCCAGCGTCACCGACACATCATGCAGGGCGGGAAAACGCTTGTAGCGGCGCGCACACCAGTGCACCTTCCAGGTTTTGCCGTTCAGATCGACAAAACTGTCCTCGCAGGCGTAGGGCGACACATCATCCTTGTAGGCATTGTTATTGATGTCGAGAAAGAACTGGTCCTCCATCTGCGTATAGAACTGCAGCGCATTCAGCTTCTCGGTTTCAAACCAGCGGTACTGCAGACGGAAACTGCCGGTGGTGAAATAGCTGCCGATGAACAGCGTTTCATCCACATGACAGGTACGGTTGGTGACCTGGAACAGGGTTTCCTTGTCGTCGCTCTTGTCGCCCCAACATTTTACGTACGGCGCGATTTCCGTCGGCACGGTGACATCGCCCAGGGGCTCCTGCTTCCAGTCGTGATCCAGCAATTCCGCCAGGTACTGATCCTGGTTCGCCAGCAATTGCCGTTCCAGCTGCGCGTCCCACTCCGGTTTTTCCGGCGTTGCAATCTGGGCGGAATCCGTCAGCGCCCACAGATGCTTCACCGGTACCAGAAAACTGATCTGGTTGCCGGCGGTGGAAACATTGATGCCCACCACCTCGCCGTCGCGATCCAGCGTCGGGCCACCGCTCATGCCGGGATTGAGCGAACCGGTAAACAGCACGCGCTCATACAGCGTGTGATCCACCAGCCCGTTGTAGGTGCCTTCCACCACCGTCATGCCCAGATCGTGGGGATTGCCCAGGGAAAAAATCCGCGTGCCCTTGCTGAGATCAGCGCGGTGCAATTGCAGAAAAGGGGCGTCCTTGCGTTCGTGCTGCAACAGTGCCAGATCGTTGATCACATCCACCGCCAGCAACCGCATGCTGCCCTTGCTGCCGTCCGACGCCAGATATTCGATCAGGTAGCCGTCAGGCTTTTTCACCGCTTCCGCCACCACGTGATAATTGCTGGCCACGCGGCCGT
>JBMOPR010000188.1:0-3289 GCA_049323075.1 Pseudomonadota bacterium | reverse complement strand
AAATAGCAGGGTCGGCCCAGATAGAGTGCCGGCTGCGGGTCCTGCGCCATTACCGATAGCAAGAGCGGTTTGCGGGGAGTGGGATCGGCGGATGGCTGGCCACCGAATTTCACCGGCTGGCCATCGCCCTCTATGTAGACGTGCCAACGCACCGGTCTGGCCTGACGCTTTGCCTGCTGACCTGCCGCATTCGTCAGCACCCGGTGGCGGAACTCCAGCCCCGGCACGACCTGATCTTCCAGCGCGTACCTTGACACCTGTGTCTGCCAGCGGGTGCAACCGGTCAGGCTGACGATTGTCACCAGCAGCCATGCTGCCAGGCACACCACTGTTGTTCTGCCGCTGTCGGTTGGATGTCTGTTCTTCACAAAAGGAATGGTTCCATGCCGGCTCCCGTGCCACCGGATTGGATAATGGATAAACCGGGGCCGCATGGCAAATTACCGACGCAACTGCCGGCTGCACAAGGAGAATGGTTTGGCGAATTGGAACGGGTGGCGCTGGCAGGAAGGCGCGACGGTGTTACCATAGTTGATCTTGAGCGCTGGCTGAACAGCATCCGGATGGCAGGGCAGGATGCGATGGATGCCGCATTCCGGTTGCTGCACCGTTTACTGCTGCTGTGCTTCCCCAGCTATAGTCTATGGTGGAGCACAGGCTCTGAATGGATCTGTCAGCGCTCCTGATCAGCACTTTTTTGCCGTTGCCGCAGGGCCACTCCACGCGGCGGGCGGGGGATTGGGAATAACGCGATCGCACCCTTGCCGGTGCTCCCCCACAATAACCACAATCCTGTCCAGAACGAGAAGAAAACTGCATGGTGCAGACCCATTGGCTCAGCAGCGCCGCCACCCACTGCGGCGCCGTGAGAAACATGAATGAAGATGCTTTTCTCAACCGCAACAATGACGGCCTCTGGGTAGTTGCCGATGGCATGGGCGGCCATGACGCGGGCGAAGTGGCCAGTGAAATGATTACTGCCACACTGGCCCGTCTGGATGTGGAGCAGCCGCTGCCAGACGTGGTCGACGCACTGGAAGATTCGCTGCTCGACGTGCACCAGAAAATCCGCACCTATTCCCGCACCCACTGCGAAGGCCGCACCATGGGCAGCACGGTGGTGAGCCTGCTGGTGCGTGAATCTGTCGGCGTGTGCCTGTGGGCCGGCGATTCCCGCCTCTACCGTTACCGCGATCACAAATTGCAGAAAGTCTCCGATGATCACAGCCAGGTGAACGAAATGCTGGCGCGCGGCATGATCACGCCGGAAGAAGCCAAGAATCATCCCGCCTCGAATGTGATTACCCGCGCCGTGGGCGCCAGCGAAACCCTGTACGTGGATGTGACCCTGGTGGAGCTGCGCAAGGGCGATGTCTATCTGCTGTGCAGTGACGGCTTGTATGGCGCGCTGAGCGAAGGCAAACTGGTGCACCATCTGAGAAATCCGGATGTCGAATCCTGCACCCAGGCGCTGATTGAAGACGCGCTGAAAGCCGGCGCGCGGGACAACGTCACAGTGGTCACGGTCCATATCCAGTAATGATGAATTCCGAAATGGAAACCCAATGTGCGCAGGAAATTCGCGAACTGGCCCGCCAGTATTGCGATGGCGAATTCAACAAGGGTGAATACCGCCGCCGGCGTCGTGACATCCTGCAACGGTGCGTGAGCGAGGATTTTGCCCCGCATCCGGATTCCCTCGCGGAAGAAGAGCCTGTCGTGCTGCCTCAGGTGCACAAAGGTTCTCCGGCCCTGTCATGGCTGGGTGTTGCGATGGCCATTGCAGCTCTGCTGGTGCTTGGCATTATGGGATTTCTGCTTTACAGCCTCTAGATAACGGCGTTGGTCGCAGGATTGCGCGCATGATCATGGACGACAGAATGGAAGTCTGGCACGGCGATATCACTCTTCTGAAAGTGGACGCCATCGTCAATGCCGCCAACAACCGGCTGGCCGGTGGCGGCGGGGTGGATGGCGCCATCCACCGGGCTGCCGGTGCGGAGCGCTTGCAGGAGGCCTGCCGCCGCATCGGTTATTGTGAGACGGGGCAGGCGGTGGTGACACCGGGCTTTGCCCTTCCCGCGCGCACCATCATTCACACAGTTGGCCCGGTCTGGCGCGGCGGCACCGAGGGTGAAGCTGAGCAGTTGCGTTCCTGTTACAGCGCCTGCATGACCCTGGCCGTCCGGGAGGGCGCCCGTTCCATTGCGTTTCCCGCCATCAGTTGTGGTGTGTATGGCTATCCGAGGGAAGATGCCGTGGCGATTGCCGTGGACGAAGTGGAGCGCTGTCTGGAAGTGTTTCTGATGATTGATCGGGTGGTGTTTGCCTGTTTCGATGCCGGGATGGCAGAGCTGTACCGCGCCGTCCTTGGCGAGCGCTGAGCCGGGTCAGGCCGCGCTGGATTCGGATCGGTTCAGTTCCAGGTATTGCCGTCCCCACAGCTTGAGCGGGCGCCGGGTGGGAAAACGCGAATAATTGAGCGGGCTGGGGCGGGGCTCCTCGCGGATCTGCAGTGACCACAACCTGTCGTCGAAAAAGCGGAAGCTGATATGGCGGTCGTCATGCCGGTGCAGTTGATAAACGCCCGGCGTGTAGGGCTGGCACAGATCCAGTTCATCCAGCACGTTCAGTTCCAGATCCAGCAGATAGATGTGCAACACTTCCTCGAACGGGTTGTCATCATCCGTAATGAGCACGTAGCGCTGTCCGGATGCGAACTGGTCTACCAGCTTGCGACCGCGCAGGGTGCGACCGGTGAGATGCTGTTGCAGCAGCAGCTGGCAGTTGGGGTCGCGGCCAGTGTTCTGTTTGGACTGCACAGAAAAAAGCGATACTTTTCGCATGTGAATCATGGGAATAATGACAAATGGCTGGAAAGTCATGTGATTTGAAGTCAGTCTACTGGTTAATATTTGAACCAAGTAAGACAGATTGAATGGAAGATCTGTGAAAAATTCACATAACCGAAGGTGGAACCCACGTTGGAACAGAGCCCCCGCAAACCCCGAATCCCAAGGGAACTCAAGCGCTTCATCGCCGCCATGATGGGCATTATCCTGTTTATTGCCGCGGCGTCCGTGGTGGTGGCATTGGTAGTGGATCAATAACGCGTTTTACAGCAGGGGCTGCCATTCCAGCCGGTCCAGATACCAGTCGCCTTGATCCTGCCCATCCCCGACGGACACCCTGTTAAGCGAGTACACTACGCGACAGAGGTGAACCATGGCAAGACAAGCTAAACCCAAGAAGACATCCCGCATCCGTCATACGGACGAGTACAAAACCG
>JBMOPR010000187.1:0-3290 GCA_049323075.1 Pseudomonadota bacterium | reverse complement strand
TACCATCCGGATACCCAGACTGTGCAGCAGCACGATGTCCTGTATCACGTGCATGAAGTTGGCATGCTGCACGGCTTCGCCGCCGAACGCGACGACGAAGGTTTTGTCGCGGTGAGCGTTGATGTAGGGCGAACTGGCGCGAAACCATTTGACGTAATCCTGCGTGTGCATGGGTGGGGACAGCGACTCCTGGGCCGGGTGAGCGGGATTGCAACTGCATAAGCTACAGGGAAATTTCCGTGTTTGGCAAACGTCTTGCCGCCTTTCCAGTGTGGCACAGGCAGGCGGGAGTGTCAGTGGGCGCGGCGGGCAGGGTTGTGGCGGTGGTGTGCCGCCCGGGGATGCCGGGCAGCGGGTGCATGAAGAGTGGCTACTGGCGTGACAGCTGCATCAGCGCATCGTGGATGTGGAAGTAGGCGATCAGGAATTCAAACAGCAGGCGCCACAACAGCTCCATGAACAGGAACACCAGGGTGAAGGCGATCCAGAAATAGCGCTTGAACTGGCCCGAGCGGGGCAGCCGGCCAATGCCGTTGCCCAGCCCGTCCAGGCCGGCGGAGGCGATCTCGTTTTCCTTCAGCCTGGTCAGCAGCCACCAGCACAGCAGCCAGCCCGCCACCGGAACCACGAAGGCGCCGAACCAGTAGATGAGCAGGATCAGGTAGGGCGTGATGAAAAATTTCAGGGTGATGACATCCAGCAGCCATTGCATGGGTGGAGAACTCCGGTGATCGTGTCAGATGAAACGTTGGTCCAGCCGTTCGAGAATGTAGTCTTCCCAGTCTTTCGACACGAATTCGATATCCCCCAGCGCCTTGCGGCTGATCACCTCCACCCGGGTGCGGCCGTGGCTTTCGCTCACGTAGATGGCCACGTTCTGGCCGGCGGTCAGGCTCAGCGGTGCGATCGGCTGTTGCGCCAGGATCAGGCCCTGGGTGGCGTCGGCATTCACCAGATTCAGGTCCGATTCCTCGATGATGGCGAGCGCCTGTTGCCACACCTGATCGCGGTTGGCGCTGTACTCCTTCACTTGTCCGCTGCCCTTGCCGTCGCGGGCGTCCGCCAGACTGTTGAACGAGATGCAGCCCTGCAATAACAGGCTGGTGCCCACCAGCAGGGCGAGGATGAGAGGTTTGAATGACATGGTGATCTCCTTTGTGTTTGTTGGTGGTGGAATTGAAGTGAATGCGGTTCAGGTCTGGTCGGACGCGGCATTGCCCTGCGCCGGTCTGCCGGCGGTGCCGCTGGTGTAGCGGTAACCCAGGTTCAGCGCGCGCACGCCCAGTTTGGGTGTGAGCCCGTGCAGCAATTGCATGCTGCGGGAAAATCCGTTCATCACCCGCGCCGGCCGGCGCTGGATCGTGCGCACAATCAGATTGGCGGCGGACTCGGGCGACAGCGCAGGCGTGTGCTTGTAGCTTTCCGTCGGCGCGATCATCGAGGTGCGCACCAGCGGCATGTAGATGATGGAGAAATGGATGTTGTCCTGACGCAGTTCCCCGGCGGCGACGCGGCTGAATTCGTCGAAGGCCGCCTTGCTGGCGAGGTAGGCGGCAAAGCGTGGCGAATGCACCGGCACGCCAACGCTGGAGACGTGGATGATGTGGCCGTTGCGTTCCTGCCGCATGCGTGGCAGCAAACCCAGGGTGATGCGCAGCGCACCGAAATAATTCAGCTGCATGGTGCGTTCGAAATCGTGCAGGCGGTCGCAGGAATGGGACAGCGAGCGGCGGATGCTGCGGCCGGCGTTGTTCACCAGCACGTCGACAGGCGGTTCTGCATCCAGTTGCGCGATGAGTTTTTTGACATCTTCTTCCACCGTCAGATCGCAGGGGTAGGCAAACGCGCTGCCGCCGGCCAGACGGATTTCGCGGCGCACGTCCTCCAGCTTTTCTGCCGAGCGGGCCACCAGCAACACCGTGGCGCCCTTGCTTGCCAGTTGCAGTGCCAGCGCCTTGCCAATGCCGCTGCTGGCGCCGGTGATCAGTACGCGCTTGCCTTTAATTTCCGGCGTCCAGCGTGGTTTTTTGTGGTGCAGGTTTTTGTGCTGGCGCTTGGGCGCAAGATGCTGTTGCCAGTAGCGCCACAGGGTGTCGGCATAATCCGTCGGGTCCGGGCAGGTGATGCCCAGTGGTTGCAGAACAGCTTCGGTTGCGCGCGCATCGAACGTGGTGTGCCAGTCGAGTACATCGAGCGCCGAGGCGGGCATGCGGGTTTTTTCGAAGAACGTCTGCTTAGTCACCTGGCCATAGCGGGAGTGGCGCAGGCTGGCGCCGACACCCCGCAGCAGCAGACGCGACAGACGCTCCGGCAACAGCGCGGCGAAGGTGGGAGCGCCGGCGGAGCGGGCGAACAGGTTCATCACCTCGCAGACTTTCAGATCGCGCTTTG
This sequence comes from Pseudomonadota bacterium, assembly GCA_049323075.1. Classification (GTDB taxonomy): domain Bacteria; phylum Pseudomonadota; class Gammaproteobacteria; order Pseudomonadales; family Ketobacteraceae; genus Ch67. The sequence goes on along the minus strand of JBMOPR010000187.1, from coordinate 899 downwards.
CCACCAGGTGGAAGCAGTTGCCGGGCAGGTCATCCTGGTGGGAAAGGGCATCCAGCGCGCTGGCCACGTAATCCACCGGCACCAGGTTCATCCGTCCGGCGTCCAGCCCGATCAGCGGCAGCCGGCGCGGCAGCGACCGCAGCATCAGCAGCAGCGGGAACAGGTAATAGGGGCCGTCCAGCTTGTCCATTTCGCCCGTGCGCGAGTCCCCCACCACGATGCCCGGGCGGTAAATGCGGAACGGCACCTGCGCTTCCGTCCGCACCAGCGCCTCGGAATCGAACTTGGTGCGGTAGTAGGGATGCTGCAGGGACTGACCTTCGTCGAACATGGCCTCGGTGAAGCGGCCCCGGTACTGGCCGCCGGTGACCGCGATGGAACTCACATGATGCAGCGGGCAGCCCAGGGCGTTGCTCAGTTGCACCACGTTGCGGGTGCCGGTGATGTTGATGGCATCGGCCTCGGCGTCACTCATGTTGAGATCGTAGAGCGCCGCCAGATGGTAGACGCGCTCCACCTGGCTTTTCAGCGTTTCCAGCTGGTCCGCCTTGATGCCCGCCAGTGGCTGGCAGATATCGCCGGTCAACGGCTGGATCAGGTCGGCCTTCTGCTGCCAGCGGGTGGCGATCACGTGCTGCAGGGCCGGCAGGGACCGTTCCCGTACCAGCACAAAAACAGATTCATTCCGGTCCAGCAGCCGGTCGATCAGGCGTTTGCCGATAAACCCCGTGCCCCCAGTGACTAGCGACGCCATGCGGCGGTCCTCCTGCTTGATGACGGTTGGATCGGGTGTCGGACGAGCCTGTTCAGGGGCCATCCGTCACAAGTTACTCATTGGTAATATGTGTAACTTACCAGTCGGTAACTTAAAGTCAAGGGGGAATTTTGACCTGTGCCGT
>JBMOPR010000186.1:0-3298 GCA_049323075.1 Pseudomonadota bacterium | reverse complement strand
GAATACGGTGGTGACAAGGAACTCGCGGCCGAAGTTCTTGGCATCAGCCTCAAAACGCTTTACAACCGCCTCCACGAATACAAGTCGAGTGAGAACGCAACAGCGGATTCGTCATGACTCTCAGTAAAATCCCCTTTTTCAGTGGCGGCTTTCAGTGCCTGGACATCCACCGGGAATTAACGGATTAGCCGTTGCGCCGTGGAAGCGGATCGCCACAGCAAACCTTCAGACCAACACGATCAGTACCCACTCCACAGAATCAGCGCCGTCATGCCTGTTTCCGCCTCTGTTCGGCTCGGTACTCTGCCGTTTTGATGTCGCCGGCTCCGGATCGGATGGGAAACGGTGGCCGTCGATCGAATTGATTGCAGGAATACCGGGAAAGAAAATTTTACAATCTGCAGCCGTTTTTATGCGGCTTCATGGCAAATATTACAGCGCCGCGAGCCTTCAGCACCCTTCCAAGGGCCGCAATGACGCGCATCCTGAAGACCTCATTCATTTTTTACGAGTGGCACATCCATTGCTCCCTTGTTTCCATAACGATCCTATCCGTTTTCTGGCGGAGGGTTGAATCGAGTGGAGTTCATGGCATGTTCAAAAAACAGGGAGTTCATCCCTCGTTAAATATCAGCTCCATGTGCGGCGACACACTGGCACTCATCATGGCCGGTGGCAAAGGCACGCGTCTGCATCAGTTGACCTTGCGCCGCGCCAAGCCCGCCGTGCATTTCGGCGGCAACTACCGCGTGATTGATTTTACGCTGTCCAATTGCGTAAACAGCGGTATCCACCGGATCGGGGTCCTGACGCAATACAAGAGCCATTCCCTGATCAAGCACCTTCAGTCCGGCTGGAGTTCACTGGTGGCAAGACCGGGTGCGTTCATTGAATTTCTGCCGGCAGACCAGTTTCCGGAAAACGATCGCTGGTATGCGGGAACGGCGGACGCGGTTTACCAGAATATCGAATGCATCCGTGCCCACCGGCCCAGAAATGTCCTGATACTGGCCGGAGATCATATCTACAAGATGGATTACGGTCCCATGTTGGCCCATCACGTTGCCATGCGCGCTCAGGTGACCATCGGGTGTATCGAAGTGCCTCTGGCAGAAGCGCACGATTTCGGTGTTATCGATATGCAGGCCGATACCCGTATAACCCGTTTCACGGAGAAATCCCCTTCGCCCAAAAGCATGCCGGGAAAACCCGATCATGCACTGGCCAGCATGGGAATCTATGTGTTTGACACGCAGTTCCTGCTGGAATGCCTGGACAGGGATGCGGCGAAAAACGTGTCATCGCGTGACTTCGGGTGTGATGTGATACCGGAAGCGATCCGCGCCGGCCGGGTCTTCGCGTTTCCGTTCCGGGATTCCAGCGATGAATCGCGCCCGGGCTACTGGCGGGATGTTGGAACAATCGACACCTACTGGCTGGCCAACATGGAATTGCGCGGTGACCGGCCGAAGCTCGATCTGTACGACGAGAGCTGGCCCATCTGGACCCACAGGGAATGGGTGCCGCCTGCCAAATTTACCGTTGATGCTGGCGGGAATTCAGGGACGGCAATGGATTCGCTGGTCAGCGGAGGCTGCATCGTGTCCGGCGCCGCGGTGATCCGGTCGGTCCTGTTCGTCAGATCCTGTGTCGACGCTGGCAGCGTCGTCGAGGACTCGTTGCTGTTACCCGGTTGCAGAGTGGGGCGTGGATGCCATATCCGCAAGGCCATCATTGACGCTGGTTGCGTAATACCGGATGGGATGACGGTTGGCATCAATCCGGAAGCCGATGCGCTGCGCTTTTACCGTTCGCCCTGCGACGTCACGCTGGTAACGCGGGCGATGGTGGAAGCGGTTTCCTCGCCGGCGAAATCGCAATATCAGCAGCAGAGCCCGGCGCCGCCGCCGGTGTCTCCACCCTTGTCCGATGAGTCCACAGTGGAATTGCACTCGATCGTGTCACGCCTGGATCATGCGGTGCTGGAGCCGCTGTCAGAGCGGCGCGACTGGGTGCACAGTGGCAGGAGGGGGTGTGCGCGCAAATCATGAAAGTCGCTTTGTCCGGGAAACGGATGCGGATCGTAGCGCCGTACTCAAGGCCATTGTTACACCGCGCCTGATGATCAGCTGGCTTTCGCCCAATGTCGATGCCGGTGCTGAGTCGGTGAAGGCGGCCGTTGCACAGCCGTTGCTGGTGGAAGTGATTATCTGCTGCGATGGGCATGAGCAGTTGAGTGCCCAGCTGATGTTCCAGCCTGCTGGGTCGGAAGAGGGTATCTGCGTGCCTCTGACGCAGCAGGATGAGGCGAAATGGAGCGCTGTCATCTATCCCACCCAGACCGGGGTCCATCGCCTGATGGTGGAGGCCTGGGTGGATGACTGGAGTACCTATTGCAAGGCGTTGCAAAAAAAGCGTGCCGCCCATCTGGATATCAGGCTTGATGTTCAGGAGGGCCTGTTGTTGCTGGAGCAGCTGGCGGGTGCTGCTGCACCGCCTCGCCGCAAACAGGCGCTGGAGCTGCACCAGATGGGCAGCGAGCTGGCCCATGCCACGGTTGCTGATGCCTGTGAACGCCTTCTGGGCGACCAGATTGCGAGACAGGTGCAGTCACTGAAGCACCGCAGTTTCCTGGCGCGGGTATCCCAGACTTTTGAAGTCGAGCGTGAGGCGGCCGGATTTGCCAGCTGGTATGAATTGTTTCCCCGTTCGGCCTCGGGTGATGCCAGCATAGGTCATGGCACCTTTGATGACGTCATTGCGCGCCTTCCGGCGATACAGGCGATGGGTTTCGATGTCCTGTATTTTCCGCCCATTCACCCCATCGGCCATACCCACCGGAAGGGCCGCAACAATGCGTTGAAAGCATTGCCCGGCGAGCCTGGCAGTCCCTATGCCATCGGCAGTCATGAGGGAGGCCACACGGCGGTTCATCCGCAACTGGGTGGACTGGAATCCTTCCAGCGCCTGCGTCGGGCGGCCCAGAAACTGGGCATTGAATTGGCGCTCGATTTTGCAATCCAGTGCTCGCCCGATCATCCCTGGCTGCGACAACATCCTGGCTGGTTTCGCTGGCGTCCGGATGGCACCGTGCATTATGCGGAAAATCCGCCAAAAAAATATGAAGACATTGTGCCGGTGGATTTTTACGCGAGGGATGCAAAACCGGATTTGTGGCTGGCGTTGCGTGATGTAGTGCTGTTCTGGGTCGAGCAGGGTGTCAAAACCTTTCGTGTGGATAATCCGCACACGAAGCCATTGCCGTTCTGGCAGTGGCTGATCGGCAGCGTGAGACGGC
>JBMOPR010000185.1:1705-3311 GCA_049323075.1 Pseudomonadota bacterium | reverse complement strand
TACCGGTAAATCGCCGGGCGGTTCCGTGCGCGAACCCTATCCCCTGCAGGATGATTCCGTACTGGTGAGCTACACACCGGATGCGCTGAATCATCTCGATCCGAACGCTGATCCCGACTGGGACATTTATCGCTTCGATTTTGTAAATTCAGTGCAGGGCGCAAGCGGAGAAAGAACCGGCAAGTTTGAAAAATTGCGGATTGCGGCAGCATCTTCCGAACTGGCTGAATATTCCGCCAGGCCGCTGATGATCCGCTTCAAGGAAAATCCGAACGCGCCCATCCATCACCAGAAATTCGGCTCGATCGGCGATGCCCAAAAGCCCGTCGATGAATGGGGTGTGCTGCGGTATCCGCAAGGATTGCCGGGCGAAATCGAATGCTACGACTATCCGTTGCTGCAATCGTTCCTCACCAATTTCCAGCCCACCGAGGCCAAGGACTTTCACCTGAAAGAAGCCAATCCCAATGGCGCGGTGACGCCGGAGGATCAGGTATTCAGGTATGTGCGCATCATCATGCAGTCACCGACGAAAAAGGAATTGCTGACGCCGACGCAAGCTGCTGCCGATCCGTTTGCCACGCCGGTGAGCCTGGGCATTCATACCCAGCGCGTGATTGTGTCCGAGGTTCCCATCGAGGATGACGGTTCTTTCTATGCCGAAGCGCCGACAGAAGTGCCGCTGCTGGTGCAGGGTTTGAACAAGGACAGGATGGCGCTGCATTCCATGAACCGCTGGTTCTACCTGCAGCCCGGTGAAAAACTCACGTTCTCGATTCCGCGTTCAATCTTTCCCCTGCGTTGCACTGGCTGCCACGGCGCGCTGACCGGGGAACCCACCGAAGGCGTGGGGCCGGTGGATCTGTACACTGCATCCTCGGCGGTGATGGCGACCTGGAATGACCTGGATGGCGTCAGACGCCAGCCGTATGGCCATGGCAATACCGCATCCAACTATATTGCCGTGGACTATCTGCGGGATGTGCAGCCGATTTTCGACAAGCACTGCACCGCCTGTCATGACGGCGCGTCAGCCGGGCCAGACCTGCGCAACATCAAGACGGATTTCTACAACCTGTCCTATGAAAACCTGCACAGGTTGCGTGATCCCGAAAGTGGCAATTTCGCTGACAAGCAATACATCAATGAGCGGGAAGCGCTGTCCAGCGAAAGTCCGCTGATCAGGATGATGGTGCAGGATGCCGGCAAGCAGCACATGAACGGCAACAGGTTGAGCGACGCGGAGATGCTGACATTGATTCGCTGGATTGACCTCGGAGCTACTTTCAAGGGTGGATTCGCACATGAGTAAAAACGTATCCAGGAACCGGAGCAGCGATAAATCCGTGTTGGGTGCAGTGCTGGGAATCGCTGTTTTATGGTGTGGCAGCATGGGCCTGCAGGCGGGTGAAACGGCCGACAGCAAGCCACATCTGCGCAATGCATTCGGTATCTATTCGAGCGAAGTCTGGCGCTACAAAAGCACGTTCACGCCGCGGGATCTAGAGCCGGTAAGCAATCAGTTCGTTGTGGAAAACAATCCCGATTACGTGCGCGATCCAGACCGTGACAAACCGGCGCGGGGCGTGCTCAGCAAGGATGGAAA
>JBMOPR010000185.1:0-1695 GCA_049323075.1 Pseudomonadota bacterium | reverse complement strand
GTGGGACGCTGGCCCTACCAGGCGGTGCTGCATCCCGGCGGACGCTTTATCGTGGTGGTCAACGAGCTGTCGAACTACCTGTCGGTGATCGACACCACCATCGACGAGGCCGTTGGGAAAATCCCGTTGGACTATTACGGCCAGGGGCTGGTGTTCACCCGCGACGGCACGCGGGCCTATGTGGCCATCCGCTATCTGGATCAGGTGCTGGTGCTGGATATGCAGGAAGACAAGGACACGCTCACCGGCAAGGTGCATATCGTGGGCGGTTTCGATGAAGCGGCATTTTACGGCGAGGAAAAAATCTCCGATGCATTGAAGGCCGAACTGCAGGATCGCAATCTGTCGCCGGAAAAACTTGCCAGTGTGACCGAGGACGGCATCGGCGGAATCAATGCGATTTTCCGTGCCCGCTGCAAGAGCTGTCATATCGAGGCAGCCGGCGGTTTTGTATCTGGCCCGGATCAGGGACTGAATTATTTGTCTGCTATCGAAAATTCCGTGCCCGGTTATCCCGAAAAAAGCCCCCTGCTGAGAGCCGTGATTCCGCAATCCATTGGCGGCTTCGGCAATGACCGGGTGACGCCGGAATTCCACCCAGGCGGCAGCCTGTTCAAAGAAGGCGATCCCGATATCGAGCGCATCGCCAACTGGGTTCGCAACGCCGCCAACGGCCCCGGCATCCGGGTTGGCAACAAGCAGAGTCATCCCAAGGATGTTGCCCTCAGCAGCGATGAAAAACATCTTTTTGTGGGCAACACCGGCACCCAGGATATTGGTGTGATCGACACCACCAGCCTGACGGAGGTAAGCGGCCTGTTCATCCAGAACGTGGCGAACAATGTGGTGGTGTACCAGAATCCGAAAACGAAACAGGATTCGCTGATCGCGCTGACCATGGGCGCAGGATTCGGCACCCCGAAAGAGCGCGATCCCCACGGTGGCGAAACCTGGGATCGAGACAACCCGGCCGCGCAATTCACCGTGCTGCGGGACAAGGACACCACTGATCCCCTGCCGCTGGATCAGCAATTTACCATGGGGCCATTTGAAGGCGTCGACGGTACCTGGAATTTCAAGATGCGGGACATCCAGAACGACATCGTGCTGTTTGATCTTTCCAACATCCGTTTTCCCAGGAAAGAAGCCAGCAAAAAAATCGATTACGCCGTAATGGCGAACAAATACGAATCGCACGCAGCCTGGGTGCGTTACACCTCCGATACGGCAGAAGCCACCACCGGCGACATCAAAGGCGACATTCCGCCGGAATTGCAGCGGGTGCCGGGCGCGATGCCGGAATGGGCAGTGATCGACGGCGATCGCCTGTTTGTCACGATGAGCGGAAGCTTTGAGCTGGTGGAATGGAAAATTGATCCCGATGCGGCTGATCCGGCAGAGCGACTGGTGCCGGTGAAGACCTGGGAGACCGGACTGCGGCCCCTGGGCGTGGTAGCAGGCACCAGGGGGCCTGCGGACAATAAGCTGTTCGTGATGGATCAGCTGGGTGAAACCGTGACCGTGATCAATCGGGAAACGGACGCTGTTTCCAAAATTGCGGTGGGCAACGTGCAGCCGCCGGCACCCTTTACCGATGCGGAACGGGGTGGTCTGATCGTGCACACCACAGTATTCAGTTCCGATGGCGATACCTCGTGCCAGCATTGTCATTACCGTGACGGTGGAGATGGTCGT
>JBMOPR010000184.1:0-3327 GCA_049323075.1 Pseudomonadota bacterium | reverse complement strand
CACCAGACTGATCAGGATGATTTCCAGCTGCAGTTCATCAAAACGGGCAAAGGCTGAATCCACTGCCGTGGACAGATACACATAGATGCGGTTCTGCTCCGACAGCGGATACCGCTTCGTGGTGTGCCGCAACTGCGACAGGAAGGGCAGGCGCCGATTCAGTTCCGCATCGCTGGTGGCCAGCGCATTTTCCATTTCGTCCCGCGGCATTGTCGAAATGCGCACGGGGGCGCTGCTGGTACTTTCCGCCGCGAAGGTGACATCCAGATGCGTGACCTGCCTGAGTTCCTGCGCCAGCGCTTCGTTGATGCGGAATCCGATGACGGTAAGCGCCACTGGCACCGGCACTTTCACCGGCAGCATGATCACCTGATACAGATCGGTGTCCAGCTGCACCACGGCGGTGGCGCTGCCGGCGTTGAGTGTGGATTGCACCATGTCCATGGCGGGAAATGCCTGGCCGGTAGCGAGGGCAGAGCGGGTCGTAACGGTGACAGTGCCATCCAGCGACAGCAGCGCCATCAGGTCGGCCTGAATCCGTTCACCGTGATTGTCGAGTGCGCTTTGCGCCGTGGCGGCATCGCCGGAGGCTACCGCCTGCTTGAAGCCGAAGTCCGCAGTCAGCACTTCGGCGGAATTCAGCAGCTGCTGTTCGCGGGTTTCCAGCAATTGGGTCAGCACACTGTGGCCCACTTCCAGATCATTGCTGATCTGGGTGCGCACATGGCTGCCAGTTGAAAACCATACTGCCAGCAGGATCGCCAGTGATACCACCAGCAAGGTGAAACCGATCAGGCGCTGAATGTGCTGTTGCAGGGATTTAGCGGCCATGGGGACGGAAGCGATTGCCAAAGCCGGTGGAGGATGTGGATGCGCTGGTGGCCGGCGCTACGTCCAGGCGGATGGCGATATTGCCGCTGGCACCAGGTGCGGGCATCGGCAGCGTTTGCAACTGCGGTGTGCCGCTGCCCAGGCGTGGGTGCCAGATGCGCAGCTCCTTCGCCGGAGCGCTTTGCAGTGTCAGTAGACCCTGCGCATCGGTCTTGCCCGCCAGCGGCGTGTCCGCCACCACAATGTAGCCCACCATGGCGTCATGAATATTGCAGCCCAGCACCACAATGCCGGCAGTGTCGAATTGCAGCGGCTGTTCCGGCACGCCGGCATACAGCTTGATTTCGAACGGTTTCGCCGGGGAAAAAGAATAAACGTGATGCCGGATGTGATCGCTGTTGGGGAAATTCACCCGTTGGCCGCGCTGGATCACCAGGACATGGGGTTGAAACGTTTTGGCGACCTGATCCATCACGGCCAGTGTGTCGGGCGCTGCGACAATGGCGCCTGGCAGCAGGATGACAGCATCGGCGAGCGGATTGCCGCCGCCATCGCTGACCTGAAAGCGCAACGCATCAGCCTGCACCGTCTGCGGACAGGCCAGCGCGACAAAGGCGAGCGTTATCAAAAGATTGGCAAGACGAAGCGACTGCAAACCGATACCCGGATCGTTAGGCATGATAGAAACAACCAAATCCATTTCAGTATAGCAGCGGCTTGCGGAGGCGCCGGAAGCTGCTAGTATCGACAGACTTTATTCATTGCAAATCAATTATCTATATGTGGTTGTTCGGACAATTGCGCTGGTATTTCCGCGCCCAGTGGCGGCGTTACGCCGTCGCCATGATCCTGCTGACGCTGGTGGCCTTGCTCAATCTGGTTCCGCCCTGGATTACCGGCCGGCTGGTGGATGCAGTGGCACAGGGGTTGCTGGATTCCGCCCGCCTGTTGCAGCAGGTCGGGATCATCGTCGTGGTGGCCTGCTTCGTCTACGTGTTCCGCTATCTGTGGCGATTGAGCCTGTACAGCGCGTCCTACCAGCTGGGTGCCATGCTGCGACGGCGGCTGTATCAACATCTGTTGCAGCAGCCGCAGCAGTTTTTCCAGCGCTACAAAACCGGTGACCTGATGGCCCGTGCCACCAGCGATGTCACCGCGGTGGAAATGTTTGCGGGCGAAGCCATGCTGGCGCTGTTCGATGGCGTGCTCACCGGTGCGGTGATCCTGCTGGTACTGGTGCTGGCCATCGACTGGCGCCTGACTCTGATCGCGCTGCTGCCCTGGCCGCTGATGGCGTACTGGTTCTGGCGCATCAACAATGAACTGCATGACAGCTTCGTGACATCGCAGGCCCGTTTCAGCGAGCTGAACGACCGCGTGCAGGAAGCCATCACCGGCATCCGCATGGTGAAAGCCTATGGCCTGGAGCAGCATGCGATCGACAGCTTCGATCAGGCCACGCTGGCGGCGCACGACGCCAACATGACGGTGGCGCGCTCGGAAGCCAAATACGAGCCGGTGATTTTCATGACGGTGGGCGGCTCCTTCCTGCTGGCGATTGCCGGCGGCGCCTGGCTCATTCACCAGCAGCAGCTGACGGTGGGCGAACTCACCTCGTTCACACTGTATCTGGGCTTTCTGATCTGGCCCATGTTTGCCTATGGCTGGTTGCTGAATTTGCTGGAGCGCGGCGCCGTGGCCTACAAGCGGCTGGACGAGATATTTGCCACGGCGCCGGCGATCGCCGACAGTGGCACGCAGGAACTGACTGGCACTCCCACGCTGCGCTGGGTCATCAATGCCTTCCATTACCCCGAGCGGGAACAGCCGGCGCTGGCGGATTTCTCCGGCGAGCTGCAGCCGGGCCACATGCTGGGCATTGTCGGGGCCACGGCGTCCGGCAAGAGCACATTTGTCAAACTGTTGCTGCGACAATATGAAAGTGCACGTGCGGAAATCACATTCGACAACCTGCCATTGAGCCGGTATCGACTGTCATCGCTGCGGGCGCATATTGTGGTCGTGCCACAGGAATCCTTCCTGTTTTCCACCTCGATTGCCGACAATATTGCGCTGGGCAATCCTGCCGCATCGCGCCAGCAGATCGAAGACGCGGCGCGCATGGCCAATGTGCACGCGGATATCCTGGCGTTTCCCGAAGAGTATGACACGCTGGTCGGCGAGAAAGGCATCACATTGTCCGGTGGCCAGAAGCAACGCATTGCCATTGCCCGCGCCTTGCTGATGGATGCCGCGCTGCTGGTGCTGGACGACGCGCTGTCTGCCGTGGATGTGGCCACTGAGCAGCAGATCCTGCGCCATCTGCAGCAAAACCGGCGCGGACGCACCACCATCATTATCTGTCACCGGCTCACGGCCGTGGAGCGTGCCGACCATATCGTCGTGCTGAGCCAGGGCCGTCCAGTCGAGCGGGGACGTCATGCGGAGCTGCTGCAAAATGCTGGCTGGTACGCACAGATGTATCACTATCAACAG
>JBMOPR010000183.1:0-3339 GCA_049323075.1 Pseudomonadota bacterium | reverse complement strand
CGGTGACGATAACGCTCTTGTTGCTGAAATCAGTCATGGTGTCGTTCGCTTATTGTTGCTGTTGCGCCTGCTGCTGTGCGCGGGTGGAGTGCAGGTATTTCCATACGCCGCTGCCAGTGCCTACCAGTTTGCCGCCACAGTATGCCTTGCCTTCCATGAAGGCGAGGGTGGACGTGATCTGGATGATGTCGGCGGTGGCGTAGAGGAATTGCCCCGGCAAGGTGGCGCCGATGAAATTCGTGCTCATCGACACGGTGACAGTGGGCACCTGATCCTTTTGCAGGTAGGCGTTCATGCCCATGGCTTCGTCCAGCAGGGTCAGCAGCAGGCCACCGTGACCGCGTCCGTTGCCACCCACGTGATGATCCCGCAGCAGAATGCCCACGGTACCGCGGGGGCGCCCCTGTTCATCGGTGTCGCGCTTGTACAACAGTGGCCCGATCAGATTGGAATAGGGTCCGATGGTGTTGGGCGCAAAGCCTTCCGGCACGGTTTCCAGTGCCACCGTTTTACTCATGCAGTTCAGCCTTTTTCCAGAATCGCTGCACCGGTGGGCACGCCGGCGCCGGCGGTGATCAGCACATGATTGACATCGGTCACCTGGTTTACGGATGTGCCGCGAATCTGCCGCACGGCCTCGGCAATGCCGTTCATGCCGTGGATGTACGCTTCGCCCAGCTGGCCACCATGGGTATTCACCGGCAGTTTTCCGCCCCGGCCGATGTGGCCGTCCTTGACGAAATCCTTTGCCTCGCCGCGCTTGCAGAAACCGAAGGCTTCCAGCTGCGGCAATACCCACGGTGAAAAATGATCGTACAGGCAGGCCATGTCAATGTCGGCGGGTGACAATCCCGCCATGCCGTAAACGTCATCGGCGCAGGCATCGAACTCGGGAATGCCGGAAATCGATTCGCCGTAAAAGGGCGTCATCATGCGCGTAGTGCTGACGATGCTCTGGCGGGCGCCGGCGATCACGGCAGGGACGTTGGCCAGATGTTTTGCACGCTCCACTGAAGTGACCACGAACGCCACTGCGCCATCGCTTTCCTGGCAGCAATCCAGCAGACGCAAGGGATCGGCGATCATGCGCGAGGTCTGGTGCTGTTCCAGCGTGATGGGTTTCTGGTAGAAAAATGCGTTGGGATTGGTGGCGGCGAAATCGCGCATGGCGACGGCGACGCGGCCAAAATCCTCGCTGTTGGCGCCGAATTCGTGCATGTAACGGCGGGCACTGAAGGCGATCCAGGCGGCTGGTGTCATGAAACCGTAGGGAAAATAGTGGCTGAAGTTGATGATGTTGGGATCGAGCGGGCTGGTGTTGAACAGCTGGCCGGCACCAAAGCGCAGGCCGGAGCGTTCGTTCAGCGCGCGATAGATGACGACGGTGTTGCACAGGCCGGAGGCAATTGCCGTGGCCGCGTGTACGAAGGGTCCGCAGGCCGCGCCGCCGCCGAATTCCGTGCGCGAGAAAAATTTCAGTTCCTTGCCACCCACTTGGCGCAGGATTTCATTTTCCCAGTTGTGATCCATGCTGAAGCTGGACATGCCGTCGATGTCGCTGCCTTTCAGGCCGGCGTCATCCAGCGCGGCTTTCACCGCTTCCAGCGCGAGTTGCATTTCGGTGCGGCCGGAGTCCTTGGAAAATTCGGTGGCGCCGATGCCGACAATGGCGGCTTTGCGGGAAAGTGTGGCGCTCATTTCGACGCTCCTTTATCGGCCAATTGCACAACCGCACTGCCGCTGACATGGTTGCCCATGCCGTTCTTGCCGCGAAAATCCAGATGCACGAGGGTGTGGCCATTTTCTTCAGTGAGTTCTTTCACTTCCCCGCTCATGATCATGGTGTCGCCGGGATAATTCGGCGCGCCCAGATTGAAACGGATTTTTTTGATGCGGCTGCCGGGGCCCGCCCAGTCGGTGAGGTAGCGACCGACAAAACCGTTGGTGGAAAGAATATTCATGAAAATATCCGGCGTGCCTTTTTCCTGCGCGGCGGCCTTGTCGTGATGCACGTCCTGGAAATCCTGCGTGGCAATGGCGGCGGATACCACCAGCCGCGCGGTGATCGGCAGAGCAAATTCCGGCAGTTTGTCGCCTGTTTTGATTTGTGAAGCCTGAAGATTGTGGAATGTTGTCATCGGGGCGCGCTCACTTCTGTACCGGTCTGAACAGGGGCAGCGACATACCGTCCTGCACTTCCTTGATCTGCATGGCCACCGGCATGCCGATGTGCACATCGCCCGGTTTCACGTCGATCATCTGCGACACGATGCGCACGCCTTCATCGAGATCCACCAGCACGATCACGTTGGGATAATCGAACGGCGGAATTTCCGGATAGTGCATCACAGTAAAGGTGTACACGCTGCCCTGGCCGGTGGATTCAATGCAGTCCCACTGCAATGACTGGCATTTCTCGCACATGGGCTGCGGTGGATGCCGCAGGGTGTTGCAGCTGGTGCAGCGCTGGATCAGCAGTTTGCCGTCGCGCAGGCCTTGCCAGAAATGGGCGGTGTCCTGGTTTTCTACCGGATGCACGCGGTTGATCTTGCCCGGCGCGGCGGCTTTCTTTGCGCCCGGTTGTTTCGGCGGCGTTTGATACTGGAAATAGGTGATCAGCGCTTCGGCGAACACTTCATTGTTCTGATCCATGTACTCGGCTTTTTCGGTGACGAAAAAACCTTTGCCGACGCCGGTGGTTTTCAGGTCGGAAATCTTGATGATCGTGCTGTAGTGATGCACCTGGTCGCCTTCCTGCAGATAGCGATGGAAGGTCTGGTCGTAGCTCACGGCCATGACGCCGGCAAAGCCGTGCTGTTCCATGATGGCGAGAATTTCGTAGGGATTCTGCCGGGTGGAGCCGGGGCCGTGATCGCCGTTGACGGCGCGCATGGTCCACATCTGCATCATGGTGGGCGGGGCGACGGCACCGGTGAAATCCGTGTTGGCAGCGCGGTAATCGTCGTCCAGGTAGAGCGGGTTTGCGTCGCCCATGGCCATGCACCACTGCCAGATCTGGGTGCGGGTGACCGGGTTCCAGCCGTTGTAGGGGCCGACGCGGCGATTGACCAGCGGCGTCACCAGTTCCAGCAAGGCCGCTACTGCGGGGTCGGACATGGGGTGTCCCTCGTATTCTTGTCGTTTGGGGATGGGGTGGTTAGGGGTCAGTATAAGAAATGTGCATTAATATTGCAATTGAGTTGCATATATTGGAATGTGGGGATAAAAGACAAATAAATCATAAGGTTGGTGTGAGGAGCGGGCGTCGAGGCTGGGGTTTGAGGCACGCCACGAGTACGTCCCTGTAGGCTCGACAGCGGCCATCCATGGCCGCTGACG
>JBMOPR010000182.1:0-3343 GCA_049323075.1 Pseudomonadota bacterium | reverse complement strand
CGACCTGCTCATCCTGGTGGCCATGTGGCTGCTGATCGGCTTCCTGTACATGCAGCTGTATCAGGTCATCACCGGTGTGCCCGCGAACACCGAGGATCCCCACTACAAGCAGCTGCTGCCGTTCACACTGCTGCCACTATTGCTGGCGGGCACGTTCACTTTTTACGCCTGGTTCTGGCTGCACGGCGGGCAGACCCTGGGCATGCGTGCCTGGCGCCTGCAAGTGGTGGACGCACATCTGGACGGCCGCCCGGTCAATCTGGTGCAGTGCCTGAGCCGCTTTCTGATGGCGCTGATTTCGCTGTCCACGTTCGGACTGGGTTATCTGTGGGTGCTGGTCAGCCCCAGCGGCGACACCTGGCATGACAGCCTGTCGGGCACCCGCACCTTGCTGTTGCCAAAAGAAGAGAACAAGAAAGTGGCGCCGTACCGCAGACGGCGCTGAAGGCAGATCAAACGCGCCGCAGCAGCAGGATACCCGTCACCAGACAGATCAGCATCGGCAGCATGGCTCCCAGCAGCGGCGGAATGTCGTAGATGATGCTGGCATGCCCCAGCAGTTGCTGCGCGTAATGAAACAGCAGCCCCACCAACACGCCAGCGGTGATCCGCTGGCCCATGGTGACCGAGCGCAGCGGCCCGAATACGAAGGATATTGCGATGAACACCATCACGATGGTAGTGATCGGCTGGAACACTTTTTTCCAGAACGAAAAATAGTAGTTCTTGCTCTCCAGCGACTGCTTGCTGAGATAGGTGGCGTAGTTGTAAAGCCCTGTGATCGACAGGTAATCCGGCTTCAGTGCCAGAATCGACATCACGTCCGGCGTCACGGATGTATCCCACCGCAGAGTCTCGAAAGTTTGCGATTCGGTATGCTCACCCGGCATGCGCGTCTGTCGCACCCGCTCCAGAATCCAGTGATCCCCCTGATAAATCGCGCGCTCGGAAAAATCCGACTGCACCAGATCGTTCTTAGCGTCGAACAGAAAGCGCGACACGCCGTACATGACGCCGTTAGGCTGGATCGCCTGGATATGAATGTACTGTCCCTCCTCCCGATACCAATAGCCGTCCCGGGCACTGGAGGGCGGACCTGCCGCCAGATTGCGCGAGCGCTCACTCTGCGCGTACTGTTCCGTTTTCGGCACGACAAACTGCCCCAGCACCAACCCCAGCGCAACGATCACCAGCACCGGGCGCACGGCGGAATACACCAGCCGCGCAATCGACACACCGGCGGCACGCACCACGGTCAGCTCACTGGTACCGGCCAGGGTGCCCATGCCCACCAGACAGCCGATCAGTACCGCCACCGGCATGAAATCGTAAATACGTCGGGGCAATGTCATCAGGATGAACATCAGTGCCTGCGGCGCCTGGTAATTTTTTTCCAGCTCCTTCAGTTCTGCGAGGAAGGAGAAAGTGCCATCCAGGCCAAGCAGCACCAGCAGCACCATCAGGATCGCGGCAATCACCGTCTTGCCGATGTAAAGATCCAGCAGTTTCATGCCGCCACCGCCTGCTGCAGTTCAAGGTCCATGCGACGCTTCGCGCGCCGCAGCTGCCAGTGCGGCCAGTAATTCAGGCCCACCGCCACCAGCAGAAAGACACCATGCACCCACATGATCCCCAGCCACACGGGAATGCTACCCTTTTCCACCGCACCCTTCGCCGCCATCAGCAGTGACAGATAGCCCAGGTAGAGCAGGATGGCCGGCAGCATTTTCAGGTAACGGCCCTGGCGCGGATTCACCTTCGCCAGCGGCACCGCCATCAACACCACGATGGGCACCAGCAGCGCCAGCGAGAGCCGCCACTGCATTTCCACCTTGGCCAGGATGCTGTCTTCCGCCAGCAGGTCGGCCGTCTTGTAGTCCTCGTGTTTCAGCGCCCTGGCCGTGATCAGTTTTTCCTTCAGCTTCAGTGTGTATTCGTCATAGTGGAAACGGGTGTAATCGGGATTGCCCGGGTCCACTTCGAAACGCTCGCCATTTTTCATCACCAGAAAGCGGTTGCCGGCGTCATCGATGTGGTACTCGCCTTTCTCCGCGCGGATCAGCACCACCTTGCGGTAGGCACCGGTTTTGGCTGCGCGATCGTAATTGACGATAAAGAGGTTTTTCATTTCGGATTTTTTGGTGTCGATGTCTTCGGCGTACGTCACCGTGCGTCCCTCGTTGGAGGAATGGAACCGGCGCGGACTCAACACTTCCAGTCCGGAGCGACGCTCCTGCTCCAGCACCACCTGATACGCCTGCTGCGCGCCCCAGGGCGCCAGGTAAAACGCGAAAAATGCAATAGTCGCCGACATGCACAGCGCCGGAATCATCGACAGTGCCACCAGCCGGTTCTGGCTCACACCACAGGCCTGCAGCACCACCATTTCATTTTCCAGATACATGCGGCCATAGGACAGCAGAATGCCCAGGAACAGTCCCAGCGGCAGCACCATTTCCAGAAATCCTGGCAGGCGGTAACCGGTAATCAGCAGTACGGCAGTGCCATCGAAACGGCCGGCGGCGGCGTCGGACAGGTAGCGCAGAAAACGGCTGGACACGATGATGAACGTAAGCACGAAGCTGACAGCGAGGGTGGCCCAGAACAGCTGACGGGAAAGGTAGCGATAGATAATCATCAAAAAAGCGGCGCGTGCTCTGGTAAAGGGATTCGATTTTCGTTAAAACGAAACGCAACTATTATCCATTAATCAAATTCGATTGTCTTGCGGGGTTTTCATGGACTTTCTCAGCAAAAAAGCACAGGCCGGCGCCATCAAGACCGATGCCCTGATCCTGGCGGTGTACGAGGGCAGCACCCTCGGCAGCGCTGCCCAGGCAGTGGATGCGGCCAGCGGCGGCCAGATTGCGACCGTCCTCAAGCACGGCGACATCACCGGCAAGCCGGGCGAGACGCTGCTGCTGCCGGCGGTGCAGGGAGTCCATGCCAGGCGCATCCTGCTGGCCGGTTTCGGCAAACAGGGCGAAACCAGCGACAGCCAGTTCCGCAAGTCCGTCAGTGCCGCGCTCAACGCCGTGAAAGGCACGGTGGCGAAAGATGCCGCGCTGGACCTGGGCGAGCTGACAGTGAAAAACCGCGACGGCGCCTGGATCGCGCGCCAGATCGCCGAGCTGGGTGAAGCGTCCACCTACACGTTCGATCAGTACAAGAGCAAGGACAACCAGAAGAAGGTCCACCTGAAGAAGCTCACCCTGCTGAACACCGACAGCGCCGCCGACTCGGCGACGGCGTGCTCGACGCCCAGTACCGCTACACCTACGACGCCGACGGGAACCAGCTCACTACCGAGCTGATCGACGAGGGCCTGTGGTTGCCCTCCGAG
>JBMOPR010000181.1:0-3355 GCA_049323075.1 Pseudomonadota bacterium | reverse complement strand
TTCAATATCGAACACCAGTACGTTCATGGTTACCCAATCAATGTGGCGAAAACACGCCGGTGGAAAGATAACGATCACCGCGATCACAAATGATAGCCACGATCACAGCGTTTTCGACCTCACGGGAAATCTGCAGCGCCCCCGCCACAGCCCCACCGGACGAAACGCCGCAGAAAATGCCTTCCTTCGCCGCCAGCGCGCGCATGGTTTCCTCGGCATCCTTCTGCGTAATATCCAGCACCCGATCCACCCGCGACGCGTCGTAAATTTTCGGCAGATAGGCCTGCGGCCAGCGCCGGATACCAGGAATCGCCGACCCTTCCTGCGGCTGCAAGCCAACGATCTGGATCTCCGGATTTTTTTCCTTCAGAAAACGCGACGTGCCCATGATGGTGCCGGTCGTCCCCATGGAGCTGACGAAATGCGTGATCGTGCCTTCAGTGTCACGCCAGATCTCCGGGCCCGTGGTTTCGTAGTGGGCCAGAGGATTGTCCTGATTCGCGAACTGGTCCAGCACAATGCCCTGACCGTCGCGCTGCATCTGCTCGGCCAGATCCCGGGCGCCTTCCATGCCTTCCTTCTGGGTCACCCGTACCAGCTCGGCACCGTACGCCGACATCGCCGCGCGCCGCTCCTCGCTCATGTTGTCGGGCATGATCAGCACCATGCGGTAACCCTTGATCGCCGCCGCCATGGCCAGCGCGATGCCGGTGTTGCCGCTCGTCGCTTCAATCAGGGTGTCACCAGGCTTGATCAGACCACGGGCCTCGGCGTGCTGGATCATGCTCATCGCAGGACGGTCCTTGACCGAACCGGCGGGATTATTGCCCTCCAGTTTCACCAGAATCGTATTGGTGGTGTCCCCCGGCAGCCGCTGCAGCCGTACCAGCGGCGTGTTTCCTACAAAGTCTTCAATCGTGGGATAATGCATGGCTACGTCCCGAACCCGTGAAATGCGGCTATTGTACCCTGCACCCGGGAGCGAGCCTATCACCGGCAGGCGAAATAGCTTTGGCAAGTTGGCATATACTTAGAACGAAAAACCGGTGCCCTGTCCTGGCTGGAAATCCCGCGTGAAAACAGACACAAAGAAGATTGCATCCCTGCTGCCCATGAAGAACGTGGGCCTGCGCACCCGCGCCCTGCTGATCAGCTCACTGCCGGTCATCCTGATCGGCTTTGCGCTGGCGGGCACCCTGATGCTGCAGCGCTTCGACGAACTGGACAAGTCGCTGGAAAACCAGGGCAAGATGATCGCGGCCGCCTTCTCCCACGGCATCTTCGAAAGCATGACCCAGCGCCAGGGCCACACCCTGCCGTTTTACGCCCAGCGCATCCTGGAAGAGGACAACGTCCGCTCGGTGGCCATCTACGACACCACGGGCAAGCTGATCACCCAGGCCGGCCCCCGCATGCATCCGTTACCGGAGCACGAACCCCTGCTGCCGGCGGATTCCACCAAGAACGGCGTCAGCCGCCTGACCGACACCACCCTGCGGGTGATTCACCCGATCTACCCGGCCTCTTCCTATCATCCGCTGGCCAGCGACAGGCCCGAGGCGGGCTGGCTGGAAGTGGAAGTCGACCGCTCCAATCTGGTGCTGGCCAAGTACCGCAACCTGCTGTCGATGCTGCTGGTGATCTCACTGGCAGTGGTGCTGAACACCGCCATCGCCGTGCATTTTTCTGCCAGCATCGGCCGCGTGGTGTCGCGCATCAAACAGGCCCTGGCCGCCATGACCAGCGGCAACCTGGATGTGCGGGTGGAAGAAGATGCCTATGGTGAACTGAAGGAACTGCAGGCGGCGCTGAACCATCTGGGCCAGTCGATCCTGGAAGGCCAGCAGGAACTGCAGCAGAACGTGGACCAGGCCACCGAAGACCTGCGCGAAACCCTTGAAACCATCGAGATCCAGAACATCGAACTGGATCTGGCGCGCAAGGAAGCGCTGGAAGCCAGCCGCATCAAATCCGAATTCCTGGCCAACATGTCCCACGAAATCCGCACGCCGCTCAACGGCATCATCGGCTTCACCAACCTGCTGCTGAAAAGCGACGTCAGCCTGACCCAGCGCGACTACCTCGACACCATCCAGAAATCCTCTGAAAGCCTGCTGGCCATCATCAACGACATTCTCGACTTCTCGAAGATCGAAGCGGGCAAGCTGGTGTTGGACCAGGTGCCGCTGAATTTCCAGGAAGTGGTGGAAGACGTGCTCACCATGCTGGCGCCGATGGCGCACGAAAAACATCTGGAGCAGGTCAGCCTGTTCTATTCCGACGTACCCACCGGCATCGTCGGCGACCCGTTGCGGCTGAAACAGATCCTCACCAACCTGGTGAACAACGCCATCAAGTTCACCGATCACGGCGAAATCGTGGTACGGGTGATGCTGGACGATCTGAAAGACAACAGTGCCACCATCAAGGTCAGCGTATCCGACACCGGCATCGGCCTTACCAAGGAACAGCAGCGCGCCCTGTTCAGCGCCTTCCGCCAGGCCGACACCACCACTGCGCGACGCTTCGGCGGTACCGGTCTGGGACTGGTGATTTCCAAACACCTGGTTGAACAGATGCGGGGCGAAGTCGGGCTGGAAAGCGAACCCGGTCAGGGCTCCACGTTCTGGTTTACGTTCCGCGCCGAGATCCACAATGCCGATGCCACCGAGACTCCCCTGCTGATCCACCAGCGCTGCCGCATCGCCATCTACGACAGCAATGCCACCGTGCGCGCCAACCTGAAAAACACGTTGCAGAAGCGCAAGGTGGAAGTGATCGAATTTTCCGATTTCGCCGCGCTGACAGGCCTGCTGTCACGTCCCGAGGACCAGCTGCCCCACGCCATCATCGTCGGCATCAACGCGCAGCATCCGCTGTATCAGGAAACCGTGAATCTGGTGCGCGCGAACCAGAACCGCATTCCCCTGATCATCCATGCCAATCCCGCCGACCAGAGCCTGTTGGCCGACCTGCTGGATGGCCGTGTACTGCCGCTCATCGCCAAACCGCTGTGCCAGCAGAAAGCCTACGATCTGCTGGGCAGCCTGATCAGCACCGACGCCTTCCAGCATCATCGCAGCTTCACCGAGGCCGATCAGAAACGGGTCAGCCGCATCGGCCACCAGCCCCTGCGCGTCATCGCAGTGGACGACAACGCCGCCAACCTGAAACTGCTCACCGCGCTGCTGGAGGATCTGGACGTGCTGGTCACCGCCTGCGACAGTGGCATCAAGGCGTTGCAGCATATAGAACAGCGCGAATTCGATCTGGTACTGATGGACATACAAATGCCCGTGATGGATGGTGTGGAAGCCGCACGCCGGATCCGCATCATGGAAAAAGGCGAACGCCG
>JBMOPR010000180.1:0-3361 GCA_049323075.1 Pseudomonadota bacterium | reverse complement strand
CTCACCAACTTTAAGTATACATTGCCTAAAAATATTATAGATATCGCAAATATTTTCAGAGCATCAGGGAGGATGTTCTGGCCAGTATTCTACATCATCGTTTTTGCCGGCATTTATTTAATCACACGCCGTTACCAAAGACGCGCAGCCCTATCGCTGCTTGGGTTTGCACTTATCGTCCAGGTCGCAGACCTGCACGCAGCATGGGGAGGAATCCGCAGAAACTTAATGGTGACGCCAAGCTCGACATGGAGTTCCGCTTTGACAGACCAGTTCTGGGACGCCGCCGCTGCCAAATACACCAAAGTGCGATGGATTTCTCCCAAAACCTATGACGAACGCAGGCAGGCTGCCGCCGCCTACGCAGGAGCGCATCGGCTTCCTACCGACGCAGCTTATTTGGCACGCATCGGCAATTCTGCGTTAAATTTGGCGGAAAAAAAGGCAAGACTCTCTCTTCGTTCCGGGCAATATGAGAGCGATTCACTCTACATCCTCAGCGAGGATTCCGCCTTTCAGGCTGCAATGAATTTAAATTCAAGTTCCAATCTGCTCGCCAGGATCGATAACCTGTTTGTTGTCGCACCGAACTGGAAACAATGCACCAATTGTCCACCTATTGAGGGCGAGACGACCTTTTCCGATCTGCTCAATCGGCTTCCACCAGTCAGTTTCGGTGAGCGCTTACCAATGAATCAAAACGGATCAGGCTTACCTTACTTGGCTGGCGGCTGGGGCCAGGCCGAGTCCTGGGGAACCTGGTCAATTGATGATAGTGCCATCATTATTCTTCCTATAACGGGTAACCGTCCTGACACCATCGTTATCGAATCAAAACCATTTATTCATAGATCTCATCCGGAGCAGGATATCGAAATAATCATAAACGACGTCAGTGTCTTCAAGTTCAGCTTATCCGCCGAATCCAGCGGCGTGCTGGAAATCAAGATTCCTCAGTCAGCTCTTGATGTCGAATCGTTTGATAACAAACTCAAAATCGATTTCCGTTTCCCGGACAACGTCAGTCCAAATGCACTTGGAATCAATAATGACACTCGCCAGTTAGCATTGAGACTGGTGTCGATTACAGTGCGATAATTTGCTGATACGCACTTGAGCATGGATCATTGAATGTTGGTTTCTCTGGAGCCCAGCTTGGCAGAACCGCATTTGTTTCAATCTTTAATTGCCAATTCTCAAATATGGACAATTCCATAAATGGCATATTATCAAGACAAAATCCGGCACCGTCCGACCACCGGGAAAGGGCTTCCGCGAAATGGCCAAGGCAGCCTGCTCCAGTTAAGCCACTCAAGTGACCAGGATCGCGAAAGCATGCCCACAATCTCATGTGCGACATTGAACGCAAAGTTGGAAATTCCAGATGCATTAGAGAGGCTACCTATTTAACAAACAGGCCCCAGCCAATCCAGCAACCACCTCGCCGCCCGGTCCGCTTCCCACAATCGCTTGGGCGATGGCGGCAACGGCTGACGCAGATCCCACAGCGCGAAATCCTGGATCCAGCCCTCCTTCAGCAATTCATCCATGTTTTTTACCACCCGCGACTGGCGCAACGGCTTCAGGTCCAGCAGGCCCGTGGGCGCACCTGAAGTGATGCATTCATACACCATCGACACGCTGTCACGGGTCACCCACAGCTGGCCGGTGGTATCCAGTTGCTGCTTGATGAAGCCGCGTGCGGTGTCCTTGTGGGAAATCAGCGTCAGATTGGGCAGGTTTCTGGCTTTCAGTGCCGGCAGGAATGCTGCCGGCGAGCGCCGCGAATCGGTCAGCGTCCACTGCACGCCGGACTGGGCTCGACAGATTTTTTCCACCTGATCGATGACCATCCCATCGTCCCACGCATAGTGTTCGTTGATGCCGCCAATCAGAAAAGTGCCGGTGTTATTGTCGCGGCCTTCATAACGGGGAATCACCGGGTTCATTACGCCCGTGGTCGGCAGCACGTTTTTGCGCGCTGGCGGATTGTCATGCAGCGGCGTGATGTTGGCGTCAAACAGCGCAGCCGGAAACGCACCCTTCATCAGCAGAATGGTTTTGGCGCGGAAGATTCGCTTCAGCATCAGGATCAGGCTGTGGGTGCCGGCGCCGGCCCCCAGAATCCAGTCCGGTGCCGGCAGGTTCGGCATCACCCGGCGGCGCAGCACAGCATCGAGCAGACTGATCTGAATGGTATCGACAGGAAGCCAGTGTATTTCGAACGGTGCCAGGGCCTGCAGGCGCTCCACCAGGCCTTCCTGCTGGCTGCGATGGCCGGGTTTTTCATCGGTGACGACCCAGAGAATGGTGGGTTTGGCGGCTTGGGCTGTCATGGCGGCCCCTTCAGGCAGGGTATGCGGAAGGACGTGGCCGCAAGGTGAGATTCCTCGCGGCCACAGGCGGACGGATCAAATATAGCTGATCCAGTCCTTGTGCTTCTCGGAGCGACCCATCACTGCATCGAAATACAGTTTCTGCAATTGCTCGGTGATCGGGCCGCGCTTGCCGGAACCGATGACGCGGCCATCCAGTTGCTGGATCGGCAGCACTTCGGCGGCAGTGCCGGTGAAGAAGGCTTCGTCTGCGACATAGACTTCATCGCGGGTGATGCGTTTCTCGATGACTTCGTAGCCCAGTTCGTTGGCCAGCTGCATGACCGTGGCGCGGGTGATGCCGTCCAGGCATGCGGTCAGTTCCGGCGTGTAGATCTTGCCCTTGTAGACGATGAACACGTTCTCGCCGCTGCCTTCAGCCACGTAGCCTTCGGTGTCCAGCAGCAGGGCTTCCTCACAACCGCAGGCCAGGGCTTCGTTCAGCGCCAGCATGGAGTTGATGTAATGACCGTTCGCCTTTGCCTTGCACATGGAGATGTTCACATGGTGGCGGGTGTAGGACGAGGTGCGCACCTTGATGCCCACTTCCTTGGCTTCCGGCGACATGTAGGACGGCCATTCCCACGCGGCAACGATCAGGTGCACCTGCAGGTTGGAAGCACGCAGGCCCATGCCTTCGGAACCGAAGAACACCATCGGCCGCAGGTAGGCGTGAGGCAGCTTGTTTTCCCGTACGGCGGCCAGCTGCGCCTCGTTCACCTGTTCCTTGGTGAAGGGAATTTTCATGTTCATGATGTGCGCGGAGCGGAACAGGCGGTCGGTATGTTCCTGCAGGCGGAAGATGCCCGGGCCGTTCGCAGTGGCGTAGGCGCGGACGCCTTCAAACACGCCCATGCCGTAATGCAGGGTGTGGGTCAGCACGTGGACCTTGGCATCGCGCCAGGGCACCATTTCGCCGTCAAACCAGATCAGACCGTCGCGGTCGGCCATGGACATGGTGAAACTCTCCTATCGATTACAGGCTG
>JBMOPR010000179.1:0-3369 GCA_049323075.1 Pseudomonadota bacterium | reverse complement strand
CGGCGCGGATCTCGGCGGACAGCTGGCCCTTACCGATGCCGGCTGGCGCGGCGAGTTCAACCTGCACGGGCGCAACCTGTCCCTGCGCCGGTCCGAGGATTTCACCCTCCAATACCAGCCGGACCTCACCTTGCAGATCGAGCCGGACCGCCTGCACCTGATCGGCACCCTGGTGTTGCAGAAGGGCTTCGTCTGGATCAAGGAACTGCCGGAAGGCTCCGTGGGCACCTCGGACGATGTGGTGTTCGTGGATGAAACGGGCGCGCCGGAAACGACCCGGTCCAGCCACGCCGTGACGGCGGATGTCATGGTGAGCGTGCAGGACAAGCTGCGGTTGAGGGGCTTCGGCGGTGACGTCCGTCTGAGCGGACAGGTGCGGGTGCGCCAGGACGCCACCGGCGTGGCTACCGGGCGCGGCACCATCGACATCGTCGAAGGCAGCTACACCGGCTTCGGCCAGCAGCTCAAGATCCGCAAGGGCCAGATCATCTTCAGCGGCCCCCTCGACCAGCCTTATATCAGCCTGGAAGCCATTCGCGAGGTTGACACCGTGGTGGCGGGCCTGCGGGTCAGCGGCCCCGCCAGCGAACCGATCGCCACCCTGTTTTCGGAACCCGCCATGGCCGACAGCGAAGTGCTCTATTACATCGTCACCGGCAAGGAACCGGGCACCGGCACCAAGGAGGACAACACCCTGGTGCAGAACACCCTGCTCAGTATGAGTCTGATGGGCGACCGGCCGCGCATGCGCAACCTGGCCAGCAAGGTGGGCATCGAAGACCTGCAGATGGGTACCGCCGGCACCGGCGAAAGCACCGAAGTGCTGTTGTCGGGCTACCTGTCGCCGCGCACCTACCTGCAATACGGCATCAGCCTGTTCGAGCCGGTGAACACCCTCACCGTGCGTTACGAATTGCGTGACAACCTGTTCCTGGAAGCGGTGAGTGGCCTGGCCAGCGCCCTCGACCTGCTGTACAGCTTTGAATTCTGAGGCCCCCACCCCTGATGGCAGGCGGCTGGCCCGGGTTGACACCTGACCGGCCTTGCCATATTTTGTATTACAACAATTCTGGACAGGACTATCCGTGACCCGCCGCAATCGCACCGACAGCCACCCGGACAAGCCCCGCAAAGGACGCGGCCGCAAACCGTCCACCGAGGACGAGCGCAAGGACCGCGTGATCCAGACCCGGGTGCCGAAAGACCTGGAAAGCACCCTCAAGGATGCGGCGGAACGCAAGCGCATGACCGTCTCCCACCTGATCCGCAACGTACTGGAAGACACCTTCCGTCTGGTGGACGGCATCGTCGCCGATTCCAGTGCGCTGGTGGAAAATGTGGTCCGCGACGCCCGTAAACTGGCGGCAACCGCCCAGGGTGAGGCCAGGCCGCTGGACAAGGCGGCGGAAAAAGCCGGGAATGACTCCACCCCACCTGCGGAAGAATCGCAGGAAGCCGCAATGGCCACCGCCGACCCGCTGGGTGCCGTCGATGCCTGGCAGGACGTGATCGTCAACCGCCCGAGCCAGTGTGCGTCCTGTGGTGTGGAACTGGTGCGCGGTCAGCGCGCCTTTCGCGGCCTTGTCAGCCAGACCGCCAGCGTTGGACAGAGCCCGGCACTCTGGCTCTGCCCCGCCTGTATCGAAAAACTGTAACCGCTTTACATCGCCGGAGCCCAACCCGCTCCGGTTTTTTACAAACTGATTTGTACTACAAAAAATGACATGAAACCTGACCCGGGAGGTCATCATGGACGCAGTCGGAAACACCACGCACAACCCCCGCCGCGACAGTGGCATGAAAGCCTGGCTGGCCGTCATGGAAGCCTCCCTCGCCGCGGTCGAGCAGACCGTGTGGCAGGGGCGCGAACTGGCAGAGCAGGCGTTGGCCGCCACCCGCGCGATTGCCAAGGGCGCCGACGCCGCGCGGGAGGAATACCAGGCTCTGGCACGGGAAGCCGCCATCTGGCCGCAGCGCCTGAAACGTATTTCCAGAACTGGCTGGATGCTTACCAAGGTCACCGGCAGTTACCGCTTGTGGGGCACGCGATCCGCTTTCATCTCCCGCCGTCGCCTGCCTGCCGCACTGGAAAAACTGCACCGCAGCAATGCCATCCGTTTCCGCGAAACGTCGCTGGAGCAGGGCGGTGCTTTCCTGAAAGTGGGGCAACTGTTGTCGGCCCGCGCGGATGTTCTGCCCAAAGCCTGGGTGGACGAACTGGCCGTGCTGCAGGACCAGGCCCGGGTGGAATGCTTCAGCGCCATCCGCCACCAGATCGAAACCGAGCTGGGCGACACGCTGGAAAACCTGTTTCTTGAATTCAATCCCGAGCCTATCGCCGCCGCCAGCATTGGTCAGGTGCACAAGGCGGTTCTGAAGGACGGGCGCCCGGTGGCGGTGAAAGTGCAGCGCCCCGGCCTGGAAGAAATCATCAATCTGGATATGTCGCTGCTGAAGCTGTTCCTGGCCAGCATCGAAAACCTGCTGCCACCCACGGACCTGGCCACCATCACCACCGAGATCGAGCGCACCATTCGCGAAGAGCTGGATTACCGGGCGGAAGCGAAATGGATGCAGCGGCTGGGGGATTTTCTGCGCGATGTGCCTGGCGTGATCGTGCCGCGTCCGGTGCAGGCACTGAGCGGCAAGCGGGTGCTGATCAGTGAATTCATTGAGGGCCGTAAACTCACTTCCGAACTGGACGCGCGCCAGCAGGCCGGTGACGACAAGGGGCTGTCCGATCTGCTCGGCCGGCTGCTGGATCTGTATCTGCGCCAGGTGCTGCAGGCCGGCTGTTTCCAGGCCGATCCGCACCCGGGCAATATTCTGGTCACTGCCGACGACAAGCTGGTGTTGCTGGATTTTGGCTGCACCATGGAGTTGTCGGAGCAGTTTCGCAGCGGCTACGCCAATGTGCTGGGCGCGGCGATGATGGGCGAGAAGGAGAGTGTGGCCGCGTCGCTGCAAGCCCTGGGTTTCAAGACCCGCAGTGGCAAGCCGGACACGCTGCTGGCGTTTGCCGATGCGTTGCTTTCAACGCTGCGCAACACGGCGACGGCGGTTGGTGGTGATAATCCTTCCTGGCCCAGCGCGGACGATATTTTGCAGCGCGGCAAAGCCTTGTTCTCGATGGCGGATAACGATCCGGTGGACAAGCTGCCAGCGGAATTCATCATGCTCGCGCGGGTATTCACGACACTGGGCGGGTTGTTCATCCATTACAAGCCGAAGATGGATGTGACGAAATATTTGCTGCCGCACCTGATCGGGCCAATGGTGGCGAGTGTGTATCCGTGAGGGTGAGTGCTTTTAGGTTCGTAATTTAAAACAGCGCGTTCTATTTGGTCCGTCCCGAGCGGTGGAGAAAGG
>JBMOPR010000178.1:0-3370 GCA_049323075.1 Pseudomonadota bacterium | reverse complement strand
GGACATCAGCTGCGTCAGCCGTTGCTTCAATTCTGCCGGCGCAAGATCCGTCAGCCAGCCTTCATTCCACGCCACCAGCCAGGCCATCTGGTAATGAATGGGGCGCGGCACCAGACGATCCTGGCCGAACAGGATTTGCAGTTGCCGGCCGCGTGCGACGCGTGCGGCCATTCCCGCTTCCAGCTTGGTGCCGAAGCGGGTGAAAAGTTCGAGTTCGAGAAATTGCAGATAGTCCAGTCGCAGACGTCCGGCGGCTTTGGCGATGGCTCTGTCCTGTGCCTTGCCGCCGATCCGGGAAACGGAGCGGCCGATGTCGATGGCGGGGCGGATGCCGGACGCAAAAAGATTCTGGTTCAGGTAAATCTGGCCGTCGGTGATGGATATCAGGTTGGTGGGAATATAGCTGGCCAGTTCGCCCTGTTCCGTGGGCACGATGGGCAATGCCGTCATGCTGCCACCGCCCTGTTCCGGCGCGAGTTGGGTGGCGCGTTCCAGCAGGCGGGCGTGCAAATAAAAAATGTCGCCAGGGTAGGCTTCGCGGCCGGGCGGACGCCGGAACAACAACGACAGTTCACGATATGCCAGCGCATGCTGGCCGAGATCGTCGTAGACAATCAGTGTGTCGTGGCCGTCGTTCATCCAGGCTTCGGCGATGGCGCAGCCGGTGTAGGGCGCCAGGTATTGCAGCCCCGGCAGTGCGCTGGCTTCCGCCACGATCACCGTGGTGTTGGCGATGGCGCCGGTTTTGCGCAGCTGGGTGATGACTTCCTGCACGGCGGAACGGCGCTGGCCAATCAGCACGTAGATGCAACGCACATCGGCAGGCTTCTGGTTGATGACGGCATCCAGTGCGATGGCGGTTTTGCCAGTGCCGGCATCGCCGATGATCAGTTGGCGCTGGCCACGACCGACCGGCAGTAACGTATCGACGATGGTGTTGCCGGTGTGGAGCGGACGTTGCACATACGCACGGGCCATGATCGGTGGTGAGCGCGATTCCACTGGCCGGCTGTGGGTGGTGTTCGGCGTGCTGAGGCCGTCGAGCGGGCGGCCCAATGGATCGATTACGCGGCCGAGCAGGCTGTCGCCCACGCCGACGGTGAGCGTTTTATGGGTGGAACTGATGCGCGCGCCCGCAGAAAATTGCGCGGATTGTTCCAGCAGGATGGCGCCGATCAGGCGTTCGTCCAGTTGATAGACCAGCGCCCGGCTGTCGCATTCGGAAATCAGCACGTCGCCCAGCCGCGCGGTGGGCAGGCCTTTGATCCAGGCCAGTCCGTCTGCCACGCCTACTACTTCTCCGCGTTCGCGAATGGTCAGGCTGATGGACGGAACCTGGATCATGGTGCGGCCTGCGTGTCAGTTTCACGGCTGATCAGTTCGGGCAACAGGCGCAGCGCACTGTTCAGGCCAAATTCGATTTCCCTGCCGTCGAGGCCGATGCGAATGCCCGCCAGCAGGCGTGCATCCTGTTTCCAGTTGGCGCGCACTGATTGCCCCGACAATCCGCTCAGTGCGGTCAGAATTCTGCCTTGCTGATCGGCAGAAACAGGAAACGCGGTGCTGATGTCCACCGGATCGGACCAGGGCAGTTGTCGCAGTTCGCTGATCTGTTCCGGCGCGAGCTGTTGTGCATCGTCAATAAAGCGGTTGAGCAATACGGTTTCCAGCGCCGGATTCGCCAGACGCTGCAAGTGTTGGCGCAAAATGGTATCCACCTGTTTTTGCAGTTGCTGGCTGGATCTGGCCTCGCGCTCCGCCAGCTGAGCTTCCAGTTTGGTGGCGCCGCGCTCACGGGTTGCCAGCAGTTCCTTCTCCAGTGCGTTCAGGCGACTGGAGCGTTCGCGGGCCATATCCTCAGCCAGCGCGGCTTCCGCTTGCTGGCGTTCGGCCTGAATGCCGGCGCGCTGTTGCTCCAGTGCAAGGCGTTGCTGTTCCAGCGCATCCAGTTTTGCCTGATAGGCCGCTTCCGCTGCCTGCGCATCGGCCTGGCGTTTCGCAATCGCAGCCCGCAGCGGGCCATACACAAAGCGATGCAACAGCCACAACAGCACCAGGAAGTTGAGGATCTGCAGAATGAATGTGGTGAGGTCCAGCGTCATGTCTGCTTGCCTGTCGACATTACGGGTTGATGAAATATTCCAGCAACGGGTTGCGGAACAGGATGATCAGCGCAATCACCAGACAGTAGATGGCCAGGGATTCGATCATCGCCAAACCAATGAACAGTGTCCGCGTGATGGCTTTTTCCGCTTCGGGCTGTCGCGCCAGGGCATCCAGTGCCTGGGCAATGGTGCGGCCCATGGCGAGTGCCGGAAAAAACGTTCCCAGCGCGATGGCGAGCCCTGCAATCACGGTGGAAACCAGGCTGAACAAGTGGATGTCGGTCATCGTTTTGCTCCTTTGGGTTGCATTCGAAACATCAATCTTTTTCCTGTGCATCCAGCGCCGTCGAAATGTAGATCAGCGCCAGCATGCCGAAGATATAAGCCTGCACCAGCGCTTCCACCACATGCAGCACCAGCAGCGGCACCGGCACCAGAAATCCGGCCACGATCAGCACCAGCAGCGCGGCCATCTCCAGGCTCATCATGTTGCCGAACAGGCGAATGGCCAGCGCCAGCGTGCGGGTCAGTTCGCTGATCAGGTGAAACGGCAACAGAATGGGGCTGGGTTTCAGATAGTGACGCAGATAATTTTTCCAGCCGGCGGCGCGAATGCCGTAGACATGCACGGCGACAAATACGGTGATGGCCAGCGCGCTGGTGATGGAAAGATCCCGTGTCGGCGACGACAGGCCCGGAATCAGGCCGACCAGATTGGCGCAGAGCAGATACAGCCACAGCGTGGCGACAAACGGGAACACCATGCGCACATTCTGTTTTGGCAGCACGTCGGCAACGGCCTGCTCCACCAGTTGCATGGCTGCCTGCAGGGCCGTGTGCAGCGCGCTGTCAGGGCCCTTGCGTGTGGCCAGCCAGCCGGTGAATGCAATCAGTGCGCTGACCAGAACGGAAAGCAGAATGGATTCGCTCACTACCAGCGGCCCGAGCGTCAGGCTGAAACCTTCGTTCATCGGTCCAGTCCCCGTAAAAAGCGGTAGACGTTATAGCCGCCCAGCGCGATGCCCAGCACGATCAGGCTGAGGGTCCAGCGGGCGGAGAATCCTTCCAGTTGCATGTCGATCCAGCGGCCGAGATAGGCACCGCCGACAATCGGTACGCTGAACAGCAGGCCAACCGTGCCGCCGGTGACCAGCAGCCAGGTCACGCTGCCTTTGCGCATGTTGAATCGGCGTTGCAGCTGCGTTTCCAGCGAGTGTTCCAGTTCGTCGTCGTGCTGGCTCATTTCAGTTCCTGCCATTCTTTCA
>JBMOPR010000177.1:0-3371 GCA_049323075.1 Pseudomonadota bacterium | reverse complement strand
TGCAGGCGGTCGGTGCGGCCTCCCTGTCCGGGTGCTGGACCAGCCTGCCCCTGTTGCCGCTGGCCCAACAGGTGCTACTGCCGCTGGCAGGCAAGGATCCCGCGGATTTCGCGCTGGTGGCGTTGCCGGTGCCGGCAAAAAATATCCAGGTATCGGCGCCGGTGAAAAAACTGGGCTTGCGGGGCTGTCCGCAGGCGGATTTGAACGTGCAGGATGTGGCGCTGGCAGACAGTAACCTCATCATGCGCGGTGCGGATGCGGCGCGGAAAATCGAAACACTCTGGTCGCAGGCCGAAGCCTGCATGATGGCCATTCGGGCCGGCATTGCCGATGCCAGTTACAGCACGGCGCGGGATTATGCCGCCCAGCGTTATCAGGGTGGAAAAATCATTATCCGCCATTCGCTGATCCGCAAGATGCTGGCGGATTTCTATCGGGAAAAATGCGTGCTCCACGAACAGTGGCAGAACATTGCCAGCGGTTTGCGGCCGGGGGAAAAACTCAGCGCCGGCCAAATGGGCATGGCGCTCAACAGTGGCCGGCTGGTGCCGCTGCTGGCATCGGATGGCATCCAGCTGCTGGGCGGCGTGGGTTACATGGAAGACTATCCCCAGGAGCGTCGTTTCCGCGATGCCAAACACTGCGAATTCCTGCTGGGCCATCCGCAGGCGCGCAACTTTTCCCTGTGGAATCCAGAAGCGGAATGGCTGTCATGATGCACGCGGCGGTTTTGAATGAACTGGGCGCAATTCCCGACCGGCTGATGAATCTGGCGTTTCTGGCGGAGCGCAAGAAACGCATCGTCACGCGCCAGCAATGGCTGGATGAAATGGCGTTTTACAATCAGCCATCATTCCGCGATGACAAGCAGTTTTTCACCGTGCCGGATTCGGCACCCGTGTTCACGCCTCTGACGAAAGCCGCCTTTTTCGATGGCGAGGCCACGCTGCTGCGCTATCCCAGCCGCTACCAGCCGCAATTGCTGAGCGTGGAGCCGCGTTTTTACGCCCATCTGGAAAACCGTTCGGGCTACCTGTGGTTGTGGCAGCACCCACGGCAGGATAATACGTCGCCGCGGCCACTGGTGCTGTGCGTGCACGGCTTTCGCATGGGCCATCCCGAACGGGCCAAGGCCATGTTCAAGGTGGCGCGGCTATATCAGATGGGCATGGACGTAGCGCTGTTCATCCAGCCCCATCACTGGAAGCGCGCCAGTTCGCACTGGCAGCAGTTTTTTTTCAATGTCGAAGACATTCCACTGACGCTGGAAAATGTCGGTCAGCAAATCCACGACCTGCACGCCTGCTTTCTTGGGCTGCAGGCAATGGGTTATATCCGGATCGGACTGATCGGCGGCAGCCTGGGCGGCATGGCTGTGAGTCTGTATGCCACGCAGAATGCAGCGCCGGCCTTTGTTTTTTCGGTAGTACCGGCCATCCGGCTCGATGCCCATCTCGATCCGCGCAAGGCCAGGCTGACCTTTCCCGTGGATGAAACCGTGCGGACACACACTTGGCGCGCCCTCGATCTAATCGACCCGACGTTCTACACACCCAGACTGGATCTGGAACATTTTGCGGTGGTGTATCACCAGGGCGACAGGATCAACGATGCGCAGGCAACTCGACACTGGGCCCGGCAATGGCAACTGAAACATGTCACCGCGCTGCCGGGTGGCCACTGGCTGGTGTTCGACAACCACGCGCGCGGGCGCGCCTGGTATGGCTGGCTGCAACAGCATGACTTTTGCCAATAGCTGCTTGCCACACCCACACAAGGCATCGA
This sequence comes from Pseudomonadota bacterium, assembly GCA_049323075.1. Classification (GTDB taxonomy): domain Bacteria; phylum Pseudomonadota; class Gammaproteobacteria; order Pseudomonadales; family Ketobacteraceae; genus Ch67. The sequence continues at coordinate 1,586 of JBMOPR010000177.1, read as the reverse complement.
AACCCAGCCCTCGATCAAGAAGGTATCAAAAACGCCACAGGTAGCATGACAGGGTACAGTATCCCGGCAACAGGACATTGCAACGCATCGCCTGCGTCCGCGCCGCCGCAGCAACCTTTTAGTAACGGCCCGAGCTTTCTGATTCATGAGAAAAAAAGGACTGGAAATATCTGCATCCCTGATTCCTACCTGCCTGCAGGTGGGCGTGATGCTGGGCGTGCGTCACGAAGACATGCAGCCGTTCATGGACAGGATCGAACTGGGCGACCTGGAAACCCAGAGCATCGACTACACTCTGGCGCTGGAACTTATCGACCTGATCAGCCGCAGAACCCGGCGCAGCGACATTGGTTTCATTCTGGGTGAAACCTTCGGTTTCGCGTTTTCACCGGCAGTATCCACCTATCTGCATTCCCTGCGCAGCCTGCGCGATCTTGTGGACAACATCGAACTGGTGAAAACTTTTTTCAGTGCGAATTTCGATGTCAACCTGAGCGAGGAAAACGGTTGTGCCCACCTGGAAATCCCCTTCGATTCCCGGCTGCATCAATGGCTCGATGACAAGAGCTTCGTGCTGGCCGCCGAGGGCGTACTGACCTTTTGCCGGAAACTGCTCACCGATCTGCTGCAAGACAGACTGGTCATCAACGAATTTTTTTTCCAGTATCGGGAGCCGGCGAACGTGGTGGACTATCAGCAGTACCTGCAGGCACCGCTGCGGTTTGACAGCCGCACCACCGGTATTGCGATTCCCTCGGCCCTGCTGGATCTCAACCTGAAAGGATCGGTGCCATCCCTGAACAGCAAGGCCATCGAACACATGAAATCCGTGCTGGAGCGGGCCTATCCGGGGGAAAGTCTGACCGAGCGCATCCACTTTGCCTTTCGCCAGGATCATCGCCTGCTGCACCAGCCACTGGCGGCCACCGCCGCATTTTTCAATGTCAGCGAACGCACGCTGCAGCGCAAGCTGAAAGCCGAGGACATCACGTTTTTCGGATTGCAGGAAGATGCCAAGAAAGGCATGGCCGCTGCACTGATGGGCGCTGGCGCCACGGCGGAACAGGTGGCGGAACAACTAGGATTTTCCGACCGGCGCAGTTTTTGCCGGGCATTCAAGCGCTGGTTTGGCGTGACGCCCAGACAGTTCCGGGACGGTGGCGCGCGCAATGCGACCCACGCCTGAGGCCGATCCGGCCAACCCCGCCTGTCGCAAACTGCCAATGACTTGTCGAGCGCGGAACTATCGTGGCCGGCACAAAATACCTACTCTGCAGGAACACCATATTTTTTCATCAACCTGAAACAGCCTGCAGGAGCACCAATTGTGGTTTCCCTCGTACTCACCGAAATGACAAAGCCCTATTCCTTTGTGGAATCCCTGCTTTATGACCGGATTATCGCGCCGGCGGCGGCACAGCTGGTCATGCAGTTGCCCCTCCAGCTGGAGGCAGAGAATGCACGCGGCGGCTCCGCGCTGGATGTGGGGTGTGGTGGCGGCCAGATCATGTTGGATTTTGCACAGCGTTTTCCGGGACTGCGATTTCAGGGCGTGGATCTGTCGGCGGCTCAGGTAAAACGCGCCA
>JBMOPR010000176.1:0-3377 GCA_049323075.1 Pseudomonadota bacterium | reverse complement strand
GCCAGCCGGAATCGCCAATCTGGTGTACCGCGTCCAGACGCAGTCCATCAAAACGGTATTCCATCAGCCAGTACAGGGCATTGAGAGTAAAGAATTCGCGCACCTGGGGATTGGAAAAATCGATAGCGGCCCCCCAGGGCGAATGCTGGTCAGCACAAAAAAAGTCAGACGCGTACAGATGAAGATAGTTACCTTCCGGCCCAAAATGGTTGTAAACCACGTCCAGGTATACGCACAATCCGTAGGAATGGGCGGTGTCGATCAAATGCTTGAGCTGATCTGGGGTGCCATAGGCGGTGTCGGGCGCAAATTGCAGCACGCCGTCATAGCCCCAATTTCGGGTGCCCCGGAAATCGGCAACTGGCATGAGTTCGATGGCCGTGATGCCAAGCTCGACCAGTTCTGGCAGGCGCTGACAGATTTCGGCATACCCACCCAGGCAACCCGCATGAAGCTCGTATATCACGATCTCATGCCAGGGGCGGCCGTTCCAGTCGTCATGCTGCCAGCGGAAGGCGCGGGGATCGCAGACCAGACTGCGATCATGGACATCGGCCGACTGCTGACGTGAAGCCGGATCTGGTACACAGCGGTCTTCATCGAGTCGATAGTAGTAGGCGGTGCCTGCGCCGCAATTTGCTTCGATTTCAAACATACCTTGTTCACCCCATTGCATCGCAATAGGCGATTCACCGAGGATCATCAGTTCGACCTGCCGGCAGTCGGGTGCCCACACGCGGAAGCGGGTTCGGCCGTTTCCAAGATATTCAGCTCCGAAAGGCAACGGATAAATAAATCGTGCAGACACGGCGTCAATCCCCCCCTTGTTATCGTTTTGCCAAGGCCCGGCTTTGACTGGACCTTCGCAGTGATCGTTTTTTTCGGAACGCATTTTGCGTGCCACATCGTTTGAGACAGAATTTCAATGAGATAGTTGGTCATGAGCGTGCGAAATTGGAAAATTTACAGGTTCTGTGAAAATTGTGCGGCAGTAATTGGTTCTAAAAGATACACAGCAAGCCAGTGAAGCAGGCATACTGTATGAATATCTTCGCTGCAATTCTGACGATTTTCCCCTTGTCTGCAGGCTGCCAGTCTGCTCCAGAGATCACGAAGCCGGCCATGTCAAAAGGCACCAATCAGACGCAGATTCGCGAGACGGATGAGTCTGCATTTCACGTGCGCAGCGAAATGCAGGTGGCGAAAAGTACAAGCAGTAGGGCCGACATCCTTTTGCTACACCATTCGATCTCTATGGAAAACGACAATCGGTCAAAGCTGATTGGAGGCAATGAGGTGAAGCTTTTGATTGATGGCCCTCAGGCCTACGCTGCCATGTTTGCGGCCATGGAGGCCGCGCGTGATCATATCAATCTTGAAGCTTATATATTGGAGGACGATGCCGTGGGGCAGAAGCTGCAGCAATTGCTGCTTCGCAAACAGAGGGAGGGTGTCCAGGTGAGCCTGATATACGACAGTCTGGGTTGCCTTGCCACGCCAAAATCCTTTTTTGAGACCCTGCAACAGGCCGGCATTCGCGTTTATGAATTCAATCCGGTGAACCCGGTTAAGGGAAAGATTCTAGAGGTGAATAATCGTGATCACCGCAAGCTATTGATTGTGGATGGCACGATTGGCTTTTCCGGTGGAATCAACATTAGCAATGTCTACGCGGAGGGATCCGGCAGCAGTCACTGGTTTCGTTCCTCACGGAGTAATAATCCCTCTGTCAAATCCGGCTGGCGTGATACCCAGATCGAAGTGCGTGGCCCCGCAGTGGCGGCGATGCAGACAATATTTTTTGATACGTGGAACCGGCAGCCCGAGGATGGGCGAAAGCCGCTGGGCAATTTGAAACCGGACTACTTTCCTCCGATACCTGTTGCTGGTGACAAGATGTTGCGGGTAATCGCCAGTTCAGGGGGCGATACTGAAAATGGTATCTATGTCGACTTGTTGTCTGCCCTGCAACAGGCTCAGAGCAGCATACATTTGACCATGGCGTATTTCTCCCCCGATGATCAGACAATCGATATTCTGAAGCAGGCTGCCGGTCGTGGTGTCGATGTTGTCCTGGTTCTGCCGGGTTTCAGCGATTTTTGGCCGGTGCTGGAAGCGGGGCGTTCACACTATAGCGAACTGTTGCAGGCCGGAGTGATTATCTTTGAACGGCACGATGCCTTGATGCACGCGAAAACAGCGGTTGTCGACGGAGTCTGGTCAACGGTGGGGTCAGCCAATATGGATATGCGCAGCTTCCTGCATAACAACGAAGTCAACATTATCGTGTTGGGGGACGGTTTCGGGGCGGGTATGGAAGCCATGTTCGCGCAGGATATCGCGAAGTCGGAGCCGATTACCCTCCAGCAGTGGCGTCGACGCGGATTGGGAAGCCGCATCAAACAGTGGTTTTCGCGCGCTTGGTCTTACTGGCTGTGACCGCGTATCAGACCTATGGCGGGCACTAGCGTTGCCGGCCACCGGTCTGTTCATCAGCAACAATGGCCTGACACGCCGCTACGCACTGTCGACAGACCACTGCGCAACGCTGGCAGTGGTCGAGTTCATACTGGGAACAGATATCAGCACATTCCTGGCAGACAGAAATGCACACCTTAATGGTATCCCTTGCAAATCGGCTATCCCTTGCCAGCAGGCCTGTAAGCACTCCGCAGATACTGGCGCAATCAAGATTTACCAGAATACAGGGAACCATGTGTGTGATGCCACCTTCTCGCAGACAGCTGGCGGCGCAGTTTTCACAGGCTTGCTTGCAGATATGACAGTGCCGGATGGCTTCATTGATTATGGAGTGCATTGTATATTCCTCGCAGCTTTGCCTGTTCAGTGTTGATGGGCGCGTGCACGCCGGGTTTGCCATCCTTTCTTTGCGGCTGCGCTACGCTGAGCGGCTGACATGCTGGAACCGCCAATGCGGCCACCGCGGCGGGCCGATTCATGGGTGTCGGGATGACCGCGTCCGCTGCCTGAAAGGTTACCGCCTCCGGACTCCTTGTTAACCGTGGCCCAGGCCCGACGTTTTGCCTCTTTCTTGCTGGTGCCTCGTTCCTCGTATCCATGTGCAATGTGTTCCGCCTGTCGCTTCTGTTTGTTGGTGTATTTCCTTTTGTCACCACGCATGGCTGTTACCTCGCTGCTTCCTGAATGTGTTTGAACGGTAATTCGAAGCAGGCAGGAACCGTGCCATTAAATTCGGAAATATCTACAAAACAAATTGAAGCAATGTCAAAAGGTAATATGTTGCGCGTTGCTGTTGCAGCTAGGTATCGGGCACAGAAGGCGTGGAGAGATCGGTTTCCTGTATGGCACGGATGTTGCCAGTTTTCGTCGATTGTTCCCGGTCACCGCCGGCGGAT
>JBMOPR010000175.1:0-3379 GCA_049323075.1 Pseudomonadota bacterium | reverse complement strand
GTTTCCTGAGGAGCGGGTGGGGTTTGCAATTGAAGGCGAGTGCCTTGATGATCTGAATGTGGGTGAATGCCAGATGATTGAGAATATCATTCAGTCATTCTGGGTGTATAACAAACAAAAGCTGGCATCGAAGTATCCGTCACCGCAGGACAGATCATTCCGTATGTCACACTGACAGGCAGACAGTTTGCCGGGATGAATTAAACGAGGGCGTCATGAAAAGCTGGATCTTTCTCTCTATCGCCATCGTCAGTGAGGTAATTGGCACCTCTGCGCTCAAGGCCAGCGACGGTTTCTCCCGGCTCTGGCCATCGGTGCTGGTGGTGCTGGGTTATGGTACCGCCTTTTATTGTCTGTCGCTCACGTTGCGGACCATTCCGGTCGGTGTAGCCTATGCCGTGTGGTCCGGTCTGGGCGTGGTGTTGATCACACTGGTGGCCTGGATTTTCCTGGACCAGAAACTGGATCTGCCAGCGATGCTTGGCATGGGTCTGATCGTGGCGGGTGTGCTGGTAATGAACCTGTTTTCCCGGTCGGTGGCCCACTGAGGCAACGCCTGGATCGAAACAGGGGTGAAATAGCGACGACGATGGGATAGGGACAATGGTAGAAGGAATCCGCGTGGAAGGAATCAAGGCAGATTTGCCGGCGACCTGCCGCTGTGCAGTCTGTGATGGGCCGGTTACCCTGGCCAATGCGCTGCTGGAAAAAGGCAAGCCGCTGCTGGTGTGCCGGGATTTTGAATGTCAGCGGATTGCGGGTCTGCAGGCGACGTTGCCGCCGGTCCTGTTCAAGACCCAGTTCGACTTCCAGCGCCAGCGCATTCTTGCCCGCAAGGAGCAGGAGGCTGCGCGGAAGCGTCATGTTGACGCCATCGAACAGGCTGAGGCGCAGCAAAATGAACGGTTGTTGCAGCAGTTTCTGGCTGAGCATCCCGCTCTGGCGGAAACGCCACCGGCAATTCTGTCGCTGCCCTCAGGTCGTGCAGGGTTGGAGCCGCTGCCAGAATCGCGTTTGCAGAAGTACCGGCAGCATCTGCAGAGCATCATACAGCAGGCGCAGGAAAGTGCCGGTGTGGAGGATCTGCCATCGGATCAACACACGGATGCTCATGCCACCCGGTTGCAGGTGGAAAATCTGTTCGATGCGCATCCGGTTTTGCAGACAGTGAGTGACCGGTTCTGCGCCCAGTGCAAGGGCGGTTGTTGCGCCGGCGGCGGCGAGCATGCCTACCTTTCTGCTGTCACCATCCGGCGTCAGCTGGATGCGGAACCCGGCCTGACGGCGGACGTTATTCTGCAACGCTATATGCAATCACTGGCACCGGAAACGGTGACCGACGCCTGCGTTAACCAGACCGTGTCCGGCTGTGTGCTGCCGCGCGAACTGCGTTCGGATGTGTGCAACAGCTATTACTGCGATTCGCTGCGAAAATTGCAGCGGGAGTGGGCGGCAGGCGAGGCACCGGCGGCGGTGCTGGTGGTGCAGCGGTCCCATACCAACTGGAATCGTTTTGACGGGGAGAGTGTCAGTCCGGTGGTGGATGTGGCGCTGGTGAATTTATAAGGAGCTAGCTTTCATTATTCAGTGCGGCTAGGGCTAAGTCCTGAAAGCTATTGAATCCGTCTATTTTCCTGTTAGAGTCTCGCTCGCGGACATTGTTTGATCAGTGCCGCATGATACCAACTCCTCGAGGATTGCTGCGAGGATAGGTGTATTGACAGGTTTCTGCGGTTCATCACAAGTGCAGAACATTATATTCAATCGTTAGTCCATTTCAGTTAGGGGATTCACATGAAAAAAATTGCATTGATGCTGGTTTCGTCTTTGATTTCAATTGCGCCTGTTGGTGCTGCTTTTGCCGGCGGTTATGTCGGGGCGTCCTTTGGCACCACGAGCCCGGACGAGGAAGGATTCAAGGATGACACTGGTTTCAGGATTTCAGGGGGAGCCCAGCTGAATCCGAATTTTGCCTTGGAGGCTTCCTATACCAACCTCGGTGAATTTGAGGCAGACGAGGACACGCGCAATGCAATTGGCTATCTGGCAGGGGGATACGATGTCAGCAATGTCAGTATAGACGTTTCTGGTATTGAGTTTGCGGCAGTCGGTATCGCACCTTTGAACGACGCTTTTTCATTGTTTGGAAAAATCGGACTCTATATGTGGGATGCTGAAGTGAATGTCGATGTGGCTGGCTATGGGTCTGGCAGTGAGAGTGATGATGGCAGTGATCCGTTTTTTGGCGTTGGTTTTTTGCTGAATGTTTCGCAGCAGGTAAGCCTGAAGGGAGAGTTCAACCGTTATGACGCGATGGATGGCGATGTGGACTTTCTAGGGGTGGGTTTGAACCTCAATTTCTGACAGCATCAACCATGTAAAAGGATTGGGAGGGTGCTTAGTTTGAGGCGCGCTCCCGTTCCAGCGCTGTGTCGCCGTTCAAAACAATTTCCCCGCCTGCTCCACAAATTTCTTCCGTTCCTTCTCATCCGGAATCTGCTGGGCCAGTTGCGCAATCAACGCGTGGGGTTCCAGCGTCGATTTCATCCCTTTCTGCACCAGCCGGCTTGCCAGCGGGCCGACATGGTATGCCAGCAGTTGCGACAGTTTTTCCCGGGTGGCATCTGTCAGGGTTGCGGCGGGGGCCTGTTGTGATGCTGCGGGTCTGGCCGCAGGCACTGCCGTGTGCGCTGGCTGTGCCACACTCATGCCCGGTGTCGACAGACCGGATTTCTCCACCGAGCGCATGAACTGGGTGCGTTCATTTTCGTTGGGAATGTGGCGGGTCAGGCTGTTCACCAGATCTTCCATGCTGGTGGCGGAGCGGCTCTGCTTGCGCACCAGCAAGCGCGCCATGGGGCCGATGTATTTCGCCAGCGAATGTTCCAGCGATTCCAGCACCGAATCATTCCATTGGCTGGCGCTGGATGTGTCGGGGCGGGCGGTGCGGTCCTGGGTGTAGCCTGCTGGCGCCGGGAAAAGTGTGCCGGTGGCCTGGGTCAGGTCCATGTCGTCGATGGCTTTCAGGCGGGTAATGAAATCGCGGGAATTCTGGAAACGGTTGGTGGGATTGGATTGCAGTGCCTGCCGCAGGATCGGCTTGATCGAGCGGATGTTCTGACCCGACAGCTGGGTGGCATCGTTGAGCACTTCGAGCGCTTCATCCAGTGCCATGTCCCGCGACGGGCGACGCCGGGTGAGCAGTTCGAAATACAGCACGCCCACGCTGTACAGGTCCGAGCGCGCGTCCACCGTGTGCCCCTGCAGTCCTTCCGGTGACATGTAGTTGGGTGTGCCCACCATGTAGCCGGTGCTGGTGAGATCCGATGTGTCCAGTCGTGCCACGCCGAAGTCCGATACTTTTACCGTGCCGTTTTCC
>JBMOPR010000174.1:0-3382 GCA_049323075.1 Pseudomonadota bacterium | reverse complement strand
CCAGCTGGGCGCGGCCAACGTGCATCATGCCACCCTGGACGATGGGATGTTGGATGCCAAGCATTTCGGTTACAGCAGTCTTTAACATGGGTTCACTCCGTGGTCAGGTGGCGCTACTACAGCAAAATCCACTGACCCGGGCAACGCCGGAACGGCCCCAAGCAACTCAGAGTGAATTAATTGTCGCGCGCGGTGACTGGTCGGCCACGTTTTTGGATTCGAAGGCGAGCGCGGGGGCTTCCAGGCTGGACGTCAGCAGTGGCATTTGCTGCTGCACCCAGTGCAGGTCGATGACGTTGCCTTCCAGCATGCGGCCGAGGGGCGAGCGTTGCTGCAGCAGGGCATGGGTCTCGCGTAGCCAATTGCGCAGGTGCAGGTCGTTCTGGCAGCGTTGCCGCAGGGCGTCGTCGATGTGAAGGAGATAGGAAATGCGTTCGAGGGTGTCGCGGGGGAGAGTGCCGGTCTTGCCGTTTTTCCAGTTGGCGTAAGTGGAAGTGGCGGTGAGTCCCAGCAGTGTCATGGCCTCCGGTCGGGAGAGTTGCCACCGCTGAGCCAGGTTGAAGAATCCCTTCAGGGCCAGTTGGGCAATGCCGCGGCGGGCATCGATGTCCTCGCTGTACATGGCTTCACCTTCGCAATGGGTTTTATAGGTTATAGCAAAGGTCAAAAAAAAGGCCAACACGGAGGGTGTTGGCCTTTGGGGTGAAACTCTGTCGGAACTGGATCAGTAACGGTATTTTCCAGCGTTGATGTCTGCCAGAACCTGATCGGTGACGAGCACGTATTCTTCGCTGCCGGGCAGCAGCGCGTATACAGGTTCGCCATTGGTTTTGGACGGATCAAAGCCTTCTTCCTTCAAATGGGATTTCTGGTATTTGAAGGTACCGGTGGTTTCCATCGACTTCTTCACGCGCAGGAACAGCGGAACAGCGTAAGCAGGCATCTGCGCTTTCAGGAAGCGGTAGATGTCCTTGAAATCCAGCTGGTCCACCGGAACGGTCGGGGTAATCGAGGCCATGCCGGCGCGGCCGTTGGTGTTGGGAATTTCCACGCCGTAAGCTACCGCTTCGGAAATCTGCGGGTGATCCGACACCAGGTTTTCCACTTCGGTGGTGGAGACGTTCTCGCCTTTCCAGCGGTAGGTGTCACCCAGACGGTCGACGAACTGGGCGTGGCCGAAGCCGATGTCGCGCAGCATGTCACCGGTGTTGAACCAGCGGTCGCCTTTCTCGAACACGTCGGTGAGGATGACCTTCTTGGTTTTTTCCGGATCGGTGTAGCCGTCCAGCGGTGCCTTGTCGCTGATTTCAGCAATCAGCAGACCCTGGCCACCTTTCTTGGCCTGGATCATGAAGCCGTCGGCGCCGCGCTTGGGTTCTTCCTTCTCTTTGTCGTATTCCACCAGCACCCAGCGCATGGGCGAGAAGCCCACGGTGTTGTCGAAGTTGAAGATGTTGGTGAAACCGATGTTGCCGTCAGAAGCTGCGTACAGTTCGCAGATTTCCTCGATCTTGAAACGCTCCTTGAACGGCATCCAGACGTTGGGACGCAGGCCGTTGCCGATCATCTTGCGCACCGGGTTGTTGGCGTCGTCCGCCTGGGGCGGCTGGTCCAGCAGGTAGCGGCAGAGTTCTCCCACGTAGCCGATGGCGGTCGCGTTGAACTTGCGCGCGTCCTTCCAGAAGTTGGAGGCGCTGAATTTGCGGCGGATGGCGAAGCCGGCAGCACCTGCCACGGCGGAGCCCCAGCAGACGCACAGGCCGGTGGCGTGGTAGAGGGGCAGGGTGGAGTACATGACGTCTTTCGGGCCGAGGCGCATGGCCATGATGCCGAAGCCGCCGTAGGCTTTCATCCAGCGGCCGTGGCGGAAGATGCCCGCCTTGGGCAGACCGGTGGTGCCGGACGTGTAGATATAGAAACAGGGATCGTTCAGGTAGATCTGGTTGGTGGAATCCGGATTGTGGGTGGGGCTGTTGGCGGATTCGGTGGCCAGGTTCTTGTAGCCTTTGGGTGCCACGCCAGGATCACGGGTGGTGTCCTTGTCGGCGACGAAATAGACCATGTCGGGTTTGACTTCGAGTTCGTCGCGAACTTCTTCGAAGGATTCCACCAGTTCTTCGCCCACGATGGCCGCTTTCGGCTTCACAAGATTGAAGCTGTGGATCAGCACTTTCTGGGTCTGGGAGGTGTTCAGCATGGCGGATACGGCGCCGATCTTGGCGACCGCCAGTACGGTGACCAGCAGCTCGGGGCGGTTCTCGATGAACACGGCCACCACGTCGCCCTTCTTGATGCCCTGGCTGGTGAGGTAGTGGGCATAGCGGTTGGCCCACTGGTTCACTTCGTCGTAGGTGAAGCGCACGTTCTCATACAGCAGCGCGGAGCCACGGGGATTGTTCTTCACTGCCTGTTCGAAGGTCCAGCCCAGGCCGCAGGGACGTGCCGGATCCTTGTTGTTGCTGATACGGAGTCCTTTGATTATCCGGGGCAGGTTGCGCATCAGAAAAGGTGCTTTCTTCAGCATCATGCCCCAGGTGATCACATCAGTAGTACTGCTAGTCATGCTACCCCCCGCGAGGAAGTCCAGTTGATTTGAAACAAAAGCCAAGTCATCCAGTGACGGCCGGTTTTGGGTGTTTTTGAAGGTGGAAATGCCAGGCGCTCAACGACAGGGAAACGAATGAAGCACGCCGTATTTTGTTATTAACTTCGACTTATTATCCACTTCGCGTCGGGCGTACGATAACCGCAAGCCCAACCCTGTTCAAGCCTTGGCGGACGAAATCGCCGTAGCGTCAGGGGTATGCCAGCCCGTCCGGATTCTGGCGCCAAATACGCCCTGCACAGCCTATTTTGCCTGGGGTTTCAGCAGGATCATGACCTGCCGGGACTTTAGCTGGGCCCCTTTGGTGACCAGAATGGAGTCTACAGTACCATCTATATCGGCCCGCAGGGGATGTTCCATCTTCATGGCTTCCAGGATGGCCAGAGTCGTGCCCTTGCTGACCGGCTGACCTTGCTCCACCAGTACCGCCACGACATTGCCATCCATCGGCGCGACGATGCGGCCGGACCCGGCGGCGTCGGCTTTGCGTACCGGGGCGTGGGTGACTATGGTGGCGCTGAGGGTCTGTCCGGCGCAGTCGAGCCAGAGCTGCTTTCCTTCTATATGAAACCAGCCGTTGCGACGGATGCCATCGATCAGGGCGGTGACCCGGTTGCGCTCATGGTCCAGCAGCTGGAGTTCGACGGCGAAGTCCGGCCCTTTGACCTGCCTGGTTGGCCCGGCGCCGGCAATCACATCCAGGTGTATCTGCTTGTCGCCAGCCTGCAGCAATACCGGGGTGGTACGATGCGGATTGGGTGCCCCCGGCTGGCTGTG
>JBMOPR010000173.1:0-3405 GCA_049323075.1 Pseudomonadota bacterium | reverse complement strand
AGCGCTTTTCGAAAATCTGCAGTGGCATCCTGCAGTCCGGCAGCAGCAGCGCATTGAGCGGAAAAACGGGCAGGGTGGTCATGGATATCTCCCGGCAAAAAAATGTACGGTTCGTTGGCGGTGTGGTTCTGTTCAGCCTCGACACCGCCAGCATCATGGGTGGATTCAGTATTCAGGGATACAATCGTTCCCGCACCCAGTGTCCGTTGGCGTCGCGCAAATACAACACACGGTCATGCAGGCGTGAAGGCCGGCCCTGCCAGAATTCCATCCGCTCCGGCAGCACCGCATAACCACCCCAGTGCGGCGGACGGGGCACACCTGTCACATATTGCGCGGCGAAGCGGGCGGCGCGGGCGACCAGGCTGGCGGTGCTGTCCAGCGGCCGGCTCTGCTCCGACGCCCAGGCGCCCACCCGACTTTGATAGGGGCGGGACGCAAAGTAGGCGTCAGACGTGGCCGATGCCACCCGCGTGGCCTGTCCCTCGACGCGCACCTGCCGTTCCAGCTCCGGCCAGAACAGCGTCAGCGCCACGAACGGATTGGCCTCGATCTGCCGTCCCTTGCGGCTTTCGTAATTGGTGTAAAACACGAACGCGCCCTGCTCGATGCCTTTCAGCAGCACCATGCGTGCCGACGGCCGCCCGTTTTCCACCGTAGCCACGTTCATGGCCGTGGGTTCGTTCACCTTGGACGTGATGGCCTCATCCAGCCAGCGGCTGAACTGGGCCACCGGGTCCGGCAGGCAATCCTCGGGCCCCAGGCGCGCCCGGGCATAGTCGTTGCGAATGTGGGTCAGGTCATCGCGGGTCGTCATGCAGAATTCCAGCTGGGGATTACAACTGCAGTGTAAGCGGGGCGTGTCGGCAGGTCACGGGGGATGGTGCCGGGCGCCTGGATTGTCGCCTTTACGCCGTCGCAAGGCTGACAAATCCGGCATCACGGCTGAGGGCAATGTCGGCAGTGAAGCCGGTTTCCGCCATTTTCATGCGTGTGTACCGAAATTCAACCTGCGGCACAGTCCCTGCAATGACGTCGCTGAATTGTTTGGAATGACCGGAACCGAATCCATGACCCTGCCCGATGATTTCTTCACACCTGCCCGACCCGCGCCCGGCCTCAGCGTGGAAACCCTGCTCTGGCTGCGCGACAACGACTTCGATCCCGACAGCCTCGACACGCCGGGCCGCTACCGGGACACGCCGATCATCCTGGCCAGCCGCCGTGGCCTGCTGCCGCAGGTGCAGGAACTGATCGCCGCCGGCGTCAACCTCAACCACCGCAACATGGACGGCACCAACTGTCTGTGGGCCTCCATCGTGCCCAACCGTTTCGACATCGCCGAACGGCTGCTGCAGCATGGCGTGGACATCGACAACCAGAACGACAACGGCGCCACCGCGCTGATGTACGCATCCTCCGCCGGCAAGACCGAGTGGGTGGCCTTCCTGCTGGCAAAAGGCGCCAATCCGCATCTGCAATCCCTCGACGGCTACACCGCGCTGGATCTGGCCGGCAACGTCGAATGCCTGCGCCTGCTGCGCAAGGCGGGCTTGCCGATTGCGACAGCAACACCGGCCTGAGCAACCCGACCCTTCCCAGGGTCCATGTGAACTTTCATACTCGCAGCAGGGCGGAGCCCACCACCGGGCTCCCGTTGCGAAGGAAAGCCGCACATGTATTCCTATACCGATTTCTACATCAACGGCCAGTGGGTAGCGCCGGCAACACCGCGCCTGCTGGACGTCATCAATCCCGCCACCGAACAACCCGTGGGCCGCATCAGCCTGGGCAGCGCGGCGGACGTCGACAGGGCCGTGGCTGCCGCCAAAACCGCCTTCACCACCTTCTCGCAAACCTCGCGTGAACAGCGCATCGCCCTGCTGGAGGCCATCATCGGCGCCTTCCAGCAGCGGCTGGAAGATCTGGCCCAGGCCATCTCGGCGGAAATGGGCGCACCCCTGTGGCTGGCACGCAAGGCCCAGGCTCCCAGCGGGCTCGCGCATTTCATGCAGGCACTGGAAGTCCTGAAGCAATACGACTTTGAAAGCCGGCGCGGCACCACCTGCCTGCGCAAGGAACCGGTGGGTGTGTGCGCTCTGATCACGCCCTGGAACTGGCCCATCAACCAGATCGCCTGCAAGGTGGCCCCCGCATTGGCCGCTGGCTGCACCATGGTGCTCAAACCCAGCGAGATCGCCCCCATCAACGCCGGTATTTTTGCGGAAATCATCCACGCCGCCGGCGTACCTGCGGGTGTATTCAACCTGGTCAACGGTGATGGTGCCGGTGTCGGTTCCGCGCTGAGCAGCCATCCCGATATCGACATGGTCTCCTTCACCGGCAGCACCCGCGCCGGTGTCGCCATCGCCAAAAACGCGGCCGATACCGTGAAGCGCGTGGCGCAGGAACTGGGCGGCAAATCCGCCAACATCGTGCTTGACGATGCCGACCTGGAAGCGGTGGTGAGCGCCGGCGTGGTGAGCTGCTTCACCAACAGCGGACAATCCTGCAACGCCCCCACCCGCATGCTGGTGCCGGCAAGCAAACTGGCACAGGCCACCGCCATCGCCAAAGCCGCAGCGGACAACGTCAAACCCGGCGATCCGCACGCCGCCGATAGCACGATCGGCCCGGTGGCCAGCGCCGCGCAATTCGACAAGATCCAGCGCCTGATCGAAGCGGGAATAGCAGAGGGTGCCGAACTGGTGGCCGGCGGCCCGGGCAAACCCAAGGGGCTGGAAACCGGCTATTACGTCAGACCCACCGTGTTCAGCAACGTCAACAACCGCATGACGATCGCGCGCGAGGAAATCTTCGGCCCGGTGCTGGTGATCATTCCCTACCGCGACGACGAGGACGCCATCGCCATCGCCAACGACACACCTTACGGATTGTCCGGCTACGTGTCGGGTGAAGCGCAGCACGCGCGCCGGGTGGCGGCACGCCTGCGCACGGGCACCGTCCACCTGAACGGCGCGCCGGTGGATTTCAGCGCGCCATTCGGTGGCTACAAGCAGTCGGGCAATGGCCGCGAGTGGGGCCGCGAGGGGCTTGAGGATTTCCTCGAAACCAAAGCAGTGCTGGGCTTTTTCAACGACGAGTAGGGTTCACTGACGAACAAGGGCCACCAATTCGTCTAGCATTGAAACGGGCGGACCGGTTTATAGCGATCCGCCCACACAATTCAACCCGCTGCGTTGCTCAGTGCGTCACCACGTACTGGGCCGCGCACTCGGGGCAGGCGTCCACCTGATTGTAGAGTCGCTTGCCATCGGACCAGGCGCTGGCAAAACTGGCAATCGAACCCAGGTAGATTTTTTCCTGGATCGTCGGCAGCAGTTTGCAGCTGGAAAAGTGAACCCGATGTTCGCCGGTGCTTTGGGGCAGTTTGTCGATATAGAA
>JBMOPR010000172.1:0-3419 GCA_049323075.1 Pseudomonadota bacterium | reverse complement strand
TTTGGCTGAGCACGGGATGCGGAGTACGAATATACCAGCGGCGCAGTAAAACTTACCGCAAGCCCCCATCCACTTCCACCACACGCCCTGTGAAGTAGTCGTTTTCAAAAATGAAGATCGCCGCTTTGGCAATGTTGTCCGGCTCGCCCAGACGTTTCAGCGGCACCGCGCTGACCAGACGATCCCGTGCATCCGGTTTCATCGCCGCGATCATGTCGGTATTGATGGTGCCGGGTGCAATCGCACCGGTGCGGATATTGAAGCGGGACAGTTCCTTCGCCCAGGCTTCCGTCATCGCCACTACGCCGGCTTTCGCAGCGGAGTAGTTGGTCTGGCCGAAGCTGCCATGACGCGCCAGGCTGGAAATGTTCACAATCACGCCTTCTTCCACGCCGCACTGCAGCATTTTCGCCGCCGCCTCACGGCCGCACAGGAACACGCCGGTCAGGTTTACGTCGATCACCGCCTGCCACTGTTGCAGGCTCATCTTCCCCTGCAGCTCGCCGTCCTTGAATTTCAGCAGCAGACCATCGCGGGTGATGCCCGCATTGTTCACCAGGCCGTGCAGCGCGCCGAAATCCGCCACCACGTCACCGAACAGCTTCTCCACTTCCTCTTCTTTGGCCACGTTCACCTTGTAGCCCTTCGCCTTCACGCCCTTCTCTTCGCACAGGGCCACAGTCTGGCGGATATCGTCTTCATTCAGGTCCACCACGCCCACGTTGGCACCCTTGGCGGCGAACGCCAGCGCCATGCCACGACCCAGGCCCCGGCCCGCGCCGGTAATGACGACCACTTTATTCTTCAGTTCCATAACTGCTGCCCTCTGATACAGGAAAAATTGGAATGGGGACGGGGTGACTCAACGGAGTGAGTTGCCCGATAGACTAGGGAGTCGCGATTATTCCCGTTTTGCCTGCTGAACGCCAGCGGCGCGGCGGAAAGGTCAGAACACCGAACCGGCAAACAGGCGGAACACATGGCCGAACGCATTCTGCTGGTAGCCGATGCCGATCCGGTCGACATCCATCATCATGATCGTGTAGGGCTCTGGCGCCCACAGGGTTGAGCCAAGCTCGAACACCATTTCGTCGCTGGTGCCGTCCTGCCAGCGCTCGATATAGTCGATGCCGTTATGGCTCCAATAGGTGAGGGCGTAAAAGGTGGGTCGAACGTTGTGCTCCCACAGCGTGAAGCCATTGCCCAGGCTGTAGTCGAAGCCCGTCAGCAATTGCACGTAGGTGTCCTGCTGGTCGCTCTCGAAGGTGCGCGACCCTGCATAAACCAGCTTGTTGACCCAGATATTCTGACTGGTCATGCCGTCGAAATGATATTCCGTGCGTACGCCCACGGAGTAGACCTGGGCCTCCTCGCCAGTGGACATGTTGCGGGCAAAGCCATAGTCCAGGTGCGGAATCAGATTGAGCCTGTCGTTCAGGGCAAACCATTTCTCAATGCCGGGAATCACCGTGAGGGTACCCATTTCGTCGGGCACATCCAGATCCATGATTTCCTCCGCACCGTAATTGAAAAAACCGGCGGAAAACGTCAGCCGGAAGCGCAGACTGGGGTGATCCGGGATGTCCCAGGTGGTGGGAATGTTCAGCACGAACAGCGACTGGTCCGACGCCGAATACAAACCGCTGCCCATGTAGGCCGCGAATGCATAATTGGCAGGTTCCTTCTGTTGCAGCGGGGATGGCTCCGGCTCGGCCGCCTGCAGTGGCAGCGCAAGTACCAGCATGGCCAGCCGTGTGCCCACGTCGGAAACCGACCTTGCCAGCCTGCGTCTTTTTTTGCGATGCGCCGATCGGGCTCTGGCGATCACACCCGGTTTCCTGCGCTGGAGTTACTGATGTGCATGCGAATTGTTAAGATGTCGGCTGGAATCAATGGGGGCCCATTCTATGGATAAACAGGCGATGGATAAACAGGGTGGCGGTGAGCTGGAATCCGCCGCGGCGCAGATACTGCAGGCCTACTTCTCCGGTGTGCTCTCCACACACTCGGTGGAATTTCCTGGATATCCCTTCGGTTCAGTGGTGCCATTCTGCCTGGATGAAAGCGGGCAACCCCTGATCCTGATCAGCGCTCTGGCCCAGCACACGCGCAATATCGTTGCCAATCCGAAGGTGGCGCTGACCCTGCTGGACGCCGGCGAGGGCGATGTGCAGCAGGACGCCCGTCTGACCCTGCTGGCGGATGCCGAGGCTGTGGCAGACAGTGCCATCGCATCCTGCGCCACCCGGTATTACCGTCACTTTCCCGAGGCCAGCGGCTACCACGACCAGCTGGATTTCCGCTTCTACCAGCTGCAGGTGCAGCGGCTGCGCTACATCGGGGGCTTCGGCAAGATCCGCTGGCTGTCCCCGGGCGCGGTGCTGCTGCCCAATCCGTTTGCGCCGGAACGGGAGGCGGACATGGTGGGTCATATGAATGAGGACCATGCCAGCGCCATCCTCCATTACTGTGACCTGGCCGGTATTCCCCATCAGGACAGGGCCGTGACCATGGCCGGCATCCAGGCCAACGGAATGGTGCTGCGGGTGGGCGCGCGGCTGCACTTCATTGCGTTCGGACGCAGTGTGGCCACGCCGGACGAAGCCCGCGCGGTGCTGGTGGAATGGGCGCGGCGCCCGCTGCCGGGTCCGGATGGTAAATAAAGGAGTAACCCAGTGCGTCTGATCCTGTTCCTGTTTGTATTCGTGATGCTGGAGGCCATGGTGGCGGCGCGGGTAGCCCAGCTGGCTGGCTGGGGCACCACGCTGCTGCTGTTGCTGTCCACATCGCTGCTGGGGTCTTACCTGGTGCAGCGGCAGGGCCTGTCCACCTGGGTGCGGCTGAACCAGCGCATGCTGGCGGGCGAGGCGCCGGGTGTTGAGCTGGTGGAGGGCCTGCTGCTGCTCACGGGCGGGTTCCTGCTGATCATTCCCGGCTTCATTACCGATGCCCTGGGCCTGTTCCTGCTGCTGCCCCCGTTCCGGCGTGCACTGGCCGCTCTGCTGATCCGGCGGGGGCTATTGCAGGCGTTGGCCCGTGGCGGACAGTCCGGTACCTGGGTCTATTCGGCCCGTTACCAGCGTTCCGCCAGCGCCGATGCCGAGCCAGAGCCTGGCCGACCCCGGGTGCAGGAAGACCGCAATGGCCATCTGGTGATCGAAGGCGAGGCGGAGCGCAAGGACGAGTGACGCCGGCAGGCCCGAGGCTGAGCCGAATTCCCGCCTGTCATCAAAATTTCACCCTTTCCGCCCTTGAAATGCCCCCTGCGGGCCCCATCTAGCGGGCATCCTGTCGTAAAGACCCCTCGCGGGCACCTAAACCCAAGAGAAGTCTTGACGGATTCAACCACGTCACTATTATTGGCACTCCAGAGGCGAGAGTGCTAATTAAAGTGCACGATCGTTTATCGGCCCTGGCAG
>JBMOPR010000171.1:0-3423 GCA_049323075.1 Pseudomonadota bacterium | reverse complement strand
TTCACCCGGCGGATTGTGGAAAAGCTGTTCCAGGAAAAAGAGTTGAAAATCGACGTGGCGATTTCCACGAATTATCTCGAGACGATCAAGATGATGACGTCGATCGGGCTGGGCTGGACGGTGCTTCCCGCCACCATGCTGGATGCGGACGTGGTGCGCCTGCCGATCCGGAACGTGCAGCTGGACCGGGCGCTGGGTGTGGTGTTTCACCCGGGACATTCGCTGTCGAATGCGGCGAAGGCGATTCTGGATTTGCTGGTATGAATCCGTCCATGGATACGTCCAAATATCTTGCCGGTTACCCCGCCGATCTGCTCGCCCAGGTTGAACCGTTGATTGCCAGCAATCAGCTGGGTGACTGGCTTTTGCGGAAGTATCCGGTGGCACATCAGGTCCGCACGGATTCGGCGCTCTACGATTATGTCACCGATCTGAAAAAGGAATTTCTGGGCAAAGGGCTGACGCTGAACCGGGTGCAGTACGACAACAAAATCCAGGTGATCAAGCATGCCCTGGGGCAACATCATTTCATTGCCCGCGCCCACGGCGGGAAGCTGAAAAGCGTCAACGAAATCCGCATCGCCAGCGTATTCAGGGTGGCGCCTGAAGCGTTCCTGAAAATGATCGTGGTGCACGAGCTGGCGCACTTTCGCGAAAAGGAACACAACAAGGCGTTCTATCAACTGTGCCGCCATATGGAAGCGGATTATCACCAGCTGGAATTCGACCTGCGCCTTTACCTCACCTACCTCGACACCGGCGGCCCGCTGTATACATGAATCACACCGTCAGTAGTAAACGATGGTTCTACGGCATTGCCTGCGTCGTTCTCGGCACCATCCTGTTCGCTGCCAAAGGCATTGTGATCAAGCTGGCCTATGCAGAAGGCATTACGGCGTCGCCGCTGCTGATGTTGCGCATGGTGTTTGCGTTGCCGTTCTATCTTGCAATAGCCATCTGGGTCAACCTGAAACAGCCCACCCCGCTCACGCGCATGCAGCATCTGAAAATTGTCGGGCTGGGTGTGCTGAGCTATGGCGTGTCGTCGCTGTTTGACTTCATGGGATTGCAGCACATCTCGGCGGGACTGGAACGCGTCATCCTGTACGTGTACCCCACCCTGGTGCTGCTGATGCTGGCATTCTGGAAAAAGCAGTTGATCACCGTGCGTGACAGGATGGCGCTGGGCATCGCCTATGCGGGCATGCTGCTGGTGTTCGCGCAGGACATCCGGCTGAGCAGCGACTGGCACACAACCTTGCTGGGCACGCTCTATGTGCTGATCGCGACCGTGACGTTTGCATTGTTTGTCGTGCTGGCCGGCGACACCATTCCGAAGGTAGGGGCAACCCGATTCACCGCGTACGCGATGCTTTCTGCCTGCAGCGGCGTGATTGTATTTTGCCTGTTGAAAGATGGCACTGGCGCCGTCCAGCAAACACAGCAAGTTTACCTGCTGACCATGGTGCTGGCATTTTTCTGCACCGTCATTCCGTCCTTTCTGATGAATCGCGGGATTGCGATCGTGGGCAGCGGCAAGACCGCGATGATGGGCAGCTTCGGCCCGGTCATCACACTGTTTCTGGGTGCCTGGTTGCTGCAGGAAGAGCTGACACTGAACCAACTGGTGGGCGCCGGGCTGGTGATAGGAGGTGTTACATTGACGGGCAGGCAGAACAGTTAAACCGACGGCCCGCACCGCTTTTACATATCAGCGAACACTTTTACAGATCACCAAACACCAGCCGCAGATGCATGCGGTACTGCAGGATCTGGTTCACCAATGGCTGATTGCTGTTGTAAATGCGTGACAGCAGAATGCCACCTTCCACTGTGGACGTGAACATGTCCGCCAGCGTCGGAACATCCGCTGGCTGGCGCGGCGGATACTTCGCCAGGATTTTTTCCAGCCGCAGGGAAATGAGCTTGCGCCAGACCAGGATGCCCTGACGGATCAGGGCGCGGACCTCGTCGTCCAGCTGCTGGCTTTCGTAGGTGAAACTTGCCACCAGACAGCCCGGGTGGGTTACTGCCATATCCGCCATCATGTCGGCAAACAGCTTCAGAAAAATCAGCAGCTGGTGCAGCGGATCTTCCGACAGCGCGTCAGCCTGCTGGAACAGTGTGGTGAAAATCCGGTTGTCCTGTTCCAGATAACGCTCCACCAGCGCCCGCGCCAGTTCCTTCTTGCCGTTGAAGTGATAGAAAAAACCGCCCTTGGTGATGGCCGCCTGCTCGAGGATGTCGTCGATCGAGGTGGCGGCAAATCCCCGTTGCAGGATCAGCGCCTCGGCCGTGGCCAGAATGCGCTCGCGAGTGGCAGCGGAACGCGTGCCCGTGGTCCTGGATTCTTCCGTCCTGGTTGTCATTTCGATTCCTGCCTGCGTGCGGGCTGCGACTTTTTACCCTGACTACTGTACCGCTGGTACGGTTTGCCGGGAATGCCTTCGAGCATATTCAGTGAATCCTTTCGCCTGAAATACTAAATGGCTGTTTTTGCAGGGGAATAAATACTGCAAAAGTCAGCACCGCCGGTCCACTGCTTTTGGCGGCCGCACTTTCTACACTGCTCCCACTGCAATCGACACCAAACTCAGGGAGAACATCATGCACCTTCACCGCCATTCTTTGCCCCAGCTTTCCGGCCTGCCTTTCATCACCGACAGCGGGCTGGAAACCACGCTGGTTTTTCATGACGGCCTGTCGCTGCCCTGCTTCGCTTCGTTTCCGCTGCTGGAAACTGAAGCGGGCCGCAAGCGTCTGCGGGATTATTTCCAGACCCACATCGACATCGCCCGCCGCTGCCGCGCCGGCTTTCTGCTGGAAGCGCCGACCTGGCGCGCCAACCGCGACTGGGGTGCCAAAATGGGATACTCACCGCAGCAGCTGCAGGCGATCAATCGCGACGCCATTTATTTTCTGGAGCAGATCCGGCTGGGCAATCCGGATGTTCCCATGGTGATCAGCGGCAACATCGGGCCCCGTGGCGACGGCTACAATCCGGCATTTCTGATGTCCGCGCAGGAAGCGCAGGACTACCACGCCGAACAGATCGCAACTTTCGCCGATACCCGTGCTGATCTGGTGAGCGCGTTCACGCTCTGCTACACCGCCGAGGCCATTGGTATTACCCGCGCCGCGCAGGCCACCGGCATGCCCGTCGTCATTTCCTTCACGCTGGAAACCGATGGCAAGCTGATCACCGGCCAGACCTTGCAGGACGCCATCGAGGAAGTCGACGCTGCCACCCACTCGGGCCCGGCGTACTACATGATCAACTGCGCGCACCCAACCCATTTTGCCGACACGCTGCAAGGCGAGCGCTGGCTGCAGCGGATTGTCGGTGTGCGCGCCAACTCGTCGCGCAAGAGCCATGCGGAACTGGATGCGTCCACCGAACTGGATGACGGCAACCCGGTGGAG
>JBMOPR010000170.1:0-3427 GCA_049323075.1 Pseudomonadota bacterium | reverse complement strand
GTCAGCACCTATTACACACCGCGCATACTGAAAATGATTCCACCCCTGATCATCGGTGGCTTCATCCGCAACGGCAAGCGGCGCGGCCTGATGATCGGCTCCAAGTTTCTGGAAAGCGAACTGGCGCAGGATTCCATCAAGGTACGCCAGTATCTGCAGGATCTGGAAACAGAATTTCCCAACATCCAGAAAATTGCACTGGTAGGGCGCATGCCGAACTTTGTGATGAAGGCCGGTATTCCGATTGCGCCGCCCTATGTAGATGGGTCCATGGGCACGCGCTACATGATCTGGGACGTGGCACGGCAAATGCGCGCACTGCCAGACCATCAGGGTGAAAACGGCATTGTGGTGCTGGGCGGCGCCGGCCGCATCGGCAACAAGGTATGTGAAGATCTTGCGCGGGAGTTCGGCACAGTGATCGCGTTTGATCCGCGCTACGACCAGGAAGAAAAAATCAGCACGCCGGGCGGCATGATCCTGCGTACCGCCAAAGGCAGCCGCCTGGCGGACTTCAAACTGTTCATCGGGCTTACTCACCACGGCGATGTGATCCAGGAATTGCAGCCGTATCTTTCACCGGGGTCACTGATTGCAGACGACACGCATCCCAGCATCAGTCCGCCAGTGCGGGCGCAACTGGCCACTTCCCATATCAAAGTGATGAAAATCGTGTTGTCGCACGAGGACTTTTCCACCTGGCCGCGCATGCCGGCCTGGAACAATCGCGACATTCCCGGTTGCCTGGTGGAAGCGCTGGTACTGCTGGAGCAGGGCGACACCAACCTGGATGAACTGGACGCCTTCTGCCAGACCGCCGTCAAACTCGGCTTCAAGGGCAAGCTGGTGGCGCCGCTGGACGATTGACTGGAAAGGCGCCGATCAGGATTGGGGTGGTAATTGAATCTGGACACGGACTGGGCGTCCCCCCGATGAACCCTTCCCTGGGGGCTGCTCCGCGGCATCCATGCCGCAGAGCGTCCAGATTCAATTACCACCCCAATCCTGGTCGACACTTTCCATCAGCTCGCGTTCTCCGGCATCTGGGGCGCCGCAACCAGCGCCACCGCCGCCTCCACTGACGCCGCGAACGCCAGCGTTCCCTCCTCCGGCTGCAAACCGGCGCGGCTCAGTGTCTTCAACGGCTGGAACTGCAACTCGGCAAAAATCAGCTGCACCTTGCGCTGCCGGCACTGGTGAATCAGTTTTTCCATTGCCGCCAGGCCACCCGCATCCAGCAGCGGCACCGCCTCCATCACCACGATCAACCCGCCGCGCTCAACCACCAGCTGGGAAATCTCGCCAAACACCCGGTCCGCCGCCGCGAAGAACAACGGACCACTGATTTTCACCGCGCGCCAGCCCGGCGGCAGTGCATGGGGAAACTGCTTGCGATGTTCCGTGACATCCACCACCTTGATCATGGCGGCAATATCGCGCATGAACAGCAGCGCTGCCAGCACAATGCCCACGCCAATCGCGATCACCATGTCGAACAGCACCGTCAGCGACAGGCAGATCAGCAGCACCAGCACATCCCCCACCGGCGCCTTGCGCAGCAACGCCACCACCTTGTGTGCCTCGCTCATGTTCCAGGCCACCATCAGCAGCAACGCCGCCATCGATGCCATCGGCAGGTACGCCAGCCACGGCGCCAGCAGCACCAGCCCCAACAACACCACCAGCGCATGGATCATCGCCGCCACCGGCGATTCCGCACCGGCTTTCACATTGGTAGCAGAACGGGCCAGTGCTGCTGTCGCGGTAAAACCACCGAAAAATGGCGTCACCAGATTGCCGATACCCTGCCCCAGCAATTCGCTGTTGGCGCTGTGACGCTTGCCGGTCATCCCATCCAGCACCACCGCGCACAGCAAAGATTCAATCGCACCCAGCATCGCAATCGCCAGCGCCGCGGAAAACAGATCGCGCGCCGTATCGAAATTCCATTCCAGCGCGCCGCCCTGGGGTCCGGCCTGCAACCAGGGCCAGACCAGATCCGGCAGAATCGGCGGAATGCCACGCCCGGCGGAACCATCCGGCAGCAGATAACTGAAGCGGCTGCCGATAGTCGCCACATCGTGCCCCATCTGCGCCAGCAGCAACGACACGCCGACACCCAGCACCAGTGCCGGCAAATGGCCGGTGAAACGGGATTTCAGCCGTGGCCACAGGATCAACACCAGCAGCGTTGTCACCCCCACCAGCGCATCGGCCCAGCGCATGTCCGGCATGGCCGATCCCAGCACCTGCAACTTGGCCAGGAAGGATTCCGGCATGTGGGCGATCTCCAGCCCGAAAAAATCCTTGATCTGCAGCGACACAATGACGATGGCAATGCCCGAGGTGAATCCCAGCGTCACCGATTCCGGAATATATTCGATGTAGCGGCCCAGCCTCAGGAACGCCATCGCCACCAGAATCAGACCGGACAACAGCGTCGCCACCATCAGCCCCGCCAGGCCGAATTTCAGCGCCACCGGATGCAGAATCACGATGAAGGCAGCTGTGGGTCCGGAAATGCTGAAGCGGGAGCCACCACACAACGCAATCACAAAACCCGCGACGATTGCCGTGTACAGGCCGTATTGCGGCGCCACTCCCGTGGCAATTGCCAGCGCCATCGACAACGGAATGGCCACGATGCCGACCGTGATCCCCGCCAGCAGATCGCGGCTGAAGCGGGCCCCAGTGTAGGGTTCGCTCAGGCAGGATTCGCGCAGGGCATTGGCAATACGGAGTGAGAAGAGATGCTTGCGGGGCATGAAGCGGCCTCTGGATACGGCAGGGAACAACTGTCACCGAAGCATGGAACATGGCGCCAGTGCGGTCAACGGGATTGTCCGCACCAGTCAATGCACAATCGCCACCAGCGCCGCTATGATGCTGTCTTCGAAGCGCGTTGCGTTGGCGCTTTCCGTCCGTTGCACACGATTTTCATTTCCGACACCGGAGCATCGCCATGGCCAGAACCCTGAACGAATGGTTTTCCCTGTACGGTGAAAGCCACCAGAACAAAACCAACAAACAGATTCATTTCGTCTGCGTGCCCGCCATCTACCTCAGCATTCTGGGCGTGCTCTTGTGGCTGCCAACGCCAGGCTTCCTGCCCTCTTTCATCAACTGGGCCACGCTGTCACTACTGATCACACTGCCGTTTTACTGGAAACTGGCACCCTCGATCATGGTGGGCATGGCGTTGTTTTCCGGGCTGTGCTTTGCATTGCTGGGTGCCTTTGAAAGTGCGGGGCTTTCCGTGCTGTGGATATCCATCGCCATCTTCGCAGTGGCCTGGGTTTTCCAGTTCATCGGCCACGCGGTGGAAGGCAAGAAGCCGTCCTTCTTCCAGGATCTGCAATTCCTGCTGGTGGGCCCAGCCTGGATTCTGGGCTTCCTGTACCGTAAGGCGGGCATTGCGCTGTCTTGA
>JBMOPR010000169.1:0-3432 GCA_049323075.1 Pseudomonadota bacterium | reverse complement strand
ACAGTTGATAACTGTTGCCAGCATCGTCACTGGCGACAGTCAGTGGTGACGAGATTACATAGCTATCAGTGATGTTGCTGGTCCAAAGGACGGCCGAGGTGCAAGCCGTCACACACAGCGCAGCTGCAGCGGCCGCCATGAGTTTTGTTTTCATGAAATTGTTCCCTATTGATCAGAGTATCAAACACAACGCAATAAAAAGGGTGCCGAAACACCCTTTTATCTTAACACAGGATTTTGAACTAAAAGGACATCAGTTCAACTTGAACGCTTTAGCGAAATGCTCGGTGTCTTCGATGGTGCCCGATGCCACGACCCGCTTGTTGAGTGAGATCGAAAAATGGTCCAGAACTTCTCCGCGTGTGAGAGTTGTTTCAAGGCGAGTGCACGAGGGCGGATCGGTTGGCTCAGTAGGCTCCTCTGAATCGGTCGGTTCTTCCTCTTCCGGTGGGCACAGCTCTGTGATCGTGACGCTACGGCGCTTGGTCGGCACGCCCTTGAGCACACTCAATTTTTTTCCGGCGGTATCGAACACGGTCAGAGCTTCACCCCATTCTTCGGTAATGGCACCGTTTATTTCCAAGCCTGGATCATAGTAGTAGGTGAGCACCACCAGACGCTGCAATTCCTCACTCCATTCCATTTCTTTGCCGGTCAGTTGGCCAGTAAGTGCGATTTCCCACAGCACGGTGCCGTCGCCGGCAAGTTTGTAAACCCGGGGATTTAAAGTGAGCAGCAGATCGCTTGTATCGAGCACATAGACATTCCCGCTGGCATCGACGGCAGGCTTCGAATTCGAGCCGTAGGGCACGCTCCAGGTTTCAGTGCCATTCAGATCATAGTGCCAGGTGACAATGGGATGGACGGAGACGAAACCGCTGGCGGTGGCGGTGACTCGGTTGTGGCTGGCGCCGAGCAGAAGATTGTCGGTGGTGGATTTGACTTTGCTCCACAGCTGCGTACCTGTTGCATCGAGCAGAAACGAGGATGTTGCAGTGATGTCCGCCAGATTCACTAGTGTTTCTCCGTTGGTGTTGACCGCCACTGTAGCGACGCAACCGAACCCGCAGACAGCAAACCCTCCTGTTCTTTGCACAATTTTCTCCGGCGCAGCCAAGCCGCTGCTGTCATAGCGCTGGATGGCAGCTCTGGTAAGGGTGATCCGCACCGCTGTCGTCAGGCTGCCGTCGTCCCCCACAGCGATGTCTTGAAGTCTTTCGGTGGCGTGACTGCCGAAGTCCGTGCTCCACAGGACGGCACCGTTTCCATCATACTGTTTCAGCAAAGCCTGCTGGTTGGTGGAATCGTGATATCCCACCGCCGCCCCCATTGGTGTTATCCGCAGCAGCGGAGCGGAGAAACTGATGGTGTCTGCAATGCTTTCATCTACATTGACGCGCCACATTTCCACGCCTTTCGGGTCCAGTTTGCGCAGGTATAACTGACTGACCACAGGAAACAGTTGATAGACGTTGTTGGCGCCGTCTGTCGCCACCGGCAACGCAACGTCATCCTTTTTCAGGTCCATTACGGTACCCACAATCACACTTTTCCAGGCAACGGCAGAAACGCAGGCAGTCAGGGTCAGGGCAGTGGCGGCAGCAAGGAGGGCTTTGGCTTTCATGAAATTCCCTAATTTGTTTTTCTTATGGTGTTGACTGCATATTAGTCAGTGGCTGGTCGATCAGCCCACCGCAAAATTGTTGAAAAATGTATCTTTTACAGCAGGTTAGTCCAAGCTGATTTCGCAAGTGCTTGAAAATCCGCCAAACTGGAACATAAGATGATCCATCTCCACCAGGATACCGATTAACCATGTCCACCACCACCGCCCCCACATCCCCCCTCCTGCGCCCCGAGGACGCCGACTTCATCCGCTCCGGCGTGTCCCTCTGCGTAGCCTCGCGGGATGTGCGGCATGTGCCGTCCCTGGCGCGCGCGCTGGGGTGCGCGGTATGCGACGGCGGTCGTACCCTGCGCCTGCTGCTGGTGAAATCCCAGTGCGAGGCGCTGCTGCGGGATCTGGAGAAGTCCGGTCAGATCGCCGTGGTGTTCACCCGGCCCAGCACCCACCGCTCGCTGCAGATCAAGGGCTCGGACGCGCGTCTGGAAACAGCCACACCCGGGGACGAGCAGCTGGCACAAGCCTGTTTCGAGGCCTTTGCTGACGACCTGCTCACCATCGGTTTTTCCCGCGCCTTCACCGGGCTCTATTACCAGCATGAGCCATCCGATCTGGTGGCCGTGATCTTCACGCCGGACGACGTGTTCATGCAGACGCCTGGCCCCAATGCCGGAGCCCGGCTGGAGCCGCTGCCATGAAAATCGCCCTGGATACCATCCGTCACAGCCTGGAGGGCGCGATCCCCGGCGTGGTCGCCACCTGCGACGCCAACGGGATTCCCAATGTGTCCTATGTGTCGCAGGTGCATTATGTGGACAGCAATCAGGTGGCGCTGTCCTTCCAGTTTTTCAACAAGACCCGCGGCAACATGCTGGCCAATCCCCAGCTCACTGCGTATCTGATCGATCCGGAAACCGTTGCGCGCTATCGCCTGGCGCTGCTGTACCTGCGCACCGAAACCGATGGCCCGCTGTTCCAGAACATGAAAGCGAAGCTGGCAGGCATTGCCTCGCACACGGGCATGGCCGGCGTGTTTGAACTGCGCGGCGCCGATGTGTGTCGCGTACTGGATATCGAACGCGTGCCCGGTGCAGAGGCACCGCGCGCGTTGCCACCCTACAACTGGCTGACCGTGTTGCGGGCGCTGGGCCAGCGCGTCGCGGGTTGCGGCGACATGGCGGGGCTGTTCGAGGAAGTGCTGGGCGGGCTGGAGGAAATGCTCGATATCCGCCATTCCCTGCTGCTGATGTGGGACGAGTGCGGCCACAAGCTTTACACGGTAGCGAGCCGGGGTTATGTCCAGTCCGGCATTGGTTCGGAAATTCCGCTGGGTTGCGGCGTGATCGGCGTGGCGGCGCAGTACCAGACGCCGATCCGCATCACCCATATGGCGACGGAATACAGTTACAGCAAGGCAGTGCGGGAAAATGCGGGTCTTGATCCGCAGCGGCTGGAGACGGCGATTCCGTTTCCCGGCCTGGCAGAACCTCACAGCCAGATGGCGTTGCCCTTGCTGGCGTCAGGCAGGCTCTGGGCGTGCTGTATGTGGAAAGTGAACAGGACATGCGCTTCGGTTTCGAGGATGAAGACGGCCTGTCGGTACTGGCGCAGCAGATTGCGCTCACCCTTGTGCAGCTGCAGCAGGCGGCCGACGTGGAAACGGATACCGCTGCCGTTGCGGCGGGCGCATCGCCGGCGGGCACGCGTCTGCCGGTTCGCTTTTATCCGGCCAATCACAGTGTCTTTATTGGCGACGATTACCTGATCAAGGGCGTGGCCGGCGCCATCCTCTGGCGTCTGCTGCACTA
>JBMOPR010000168.1:0-3433 GCA_049323075.1 Pseudomonadota bacterium | reverse complement strand
ACGATCCGCACTACAAGGAATTCACTTGCCCCCCACTTCCCAGGAAAAACGTACGGTCCTGCTGCTGGCCTCTGCCCAGGCTTTGTTTCAGACCTCCGCCGTGATTGTGGTGACCCTTTCCGGATTGGCAGGGTTGCAGCTGGCCGAGGACAAGAGTCTGTCGACGTTGCCGGTGGCCATGATGATGGTGGCGGCAGCAGTGTTGATGATTCCTGCCTCGTTGCTGATGCAGCGGTTCGGCCGTCGGGCCGGGTTTCTGGCCGGCGCGACGCTGGGCTGCCTCGCGGGGCTGACCGCGGCGGCGTCACTCTGGCTGCACAGCTTCTGGCTGTTCGTGTTGTCCAGCATGCTGGTGGGCGGGTATCAGTCGTTTGCCCAGTACTACCGGTTTGCGGCGGCGGACGCGGCCAGCCTGGCTTTCAGGAGCCGCGCCATCGCGTGGGTGACAGCGGGCGGTGTGGTGGCTGCACTGGCCGGTACCAACATCGTCAAGCTGGCGCAGGGGATCGGCAGCGATCCGTTCCTGTATGCGTATCTGGCCATGGTGGCGCTGGGGCTTGCGGCCCTGCTGGTCATTTCCCGCCTGCAACTGCCGCCGCCTCCGGTGGCCACGGTGGGGGAGGGTGGTGTCCGTCCCTTGCGGCAGATCATGCGTCAGCCGGCTTTCATTACCGCGTTGACCGGGTCTGCGGCCGGCTATGGCGTGATGATGCTGGTGATGACGGCCACTCCGCTGGCCATGTTGCAGTGCGGACAGCCGGATTCCGCCAGTGTGATTCAGTGGCATGTGCTGGGCATGTTCGTGCCGTCGTTTTTTACCGGGCATTTGATTGCGCGGTTTGGTGTGTTGAACGTAATGCTGGCCGGCATTGCCCTGCTGGCGGGGCACGTGGCAATTGCGTTGAGTGGCGAGGCGTACCTGCATTTTCTGTCGGGGCTGATCCTGCTGGGGATGGGCTGGAATTTCCTGTTTATCGGCGGCACGGCGTTGCTGACAGAAACCTATCGACCCAGCGAACGCGCCCGCACCCAGGCAACCCATGATTTTCTGGTGTTCGGTGTGATGAGCGTGGGGTCGTTTGCAGCAGGCAGTCTGCTGGAGCGGTTTGGCTGGCAGATGGTGAATTGGGTCGCGGTGCCGGTCCTGGCCGTTGCGCTGGTGGCGGTGCTGGCGCTGGTGTGGTCGCGCAGGAAGGCTGTTCGTTAAGCCGCTGATGGCTATTTTCAGAACTGCAGATGGCTATCTCAAAAACCGCTGATGGCTATCTCAAAAACCGCTGATGGCTATCTCAGAAACCGCTGATGGCTCTTCCCATCGCACTCCACGCCGGTTGTGCTGTGTTTGCAGGCGCAGAAAAACAGGATCTCATCTTTGGGGGCCGTAAAGGGAACCGGCTGGAACGCAGTTCCTTCATGACGGTTGTCGCAGAATGGCTGGCGCTGGCTCAGCCCGCAGCTGCACCAGAAATAGGTGAGGCCCTTCAGCACCCGCACCGGGCATGGCCGGGTGTCGGCAACCCTGGGCAATGTCGGGCCAGAGGCTTGCTCAGGCACGGGACATGAATTTGCCAGTCTGGGTATTCACCCGCACCACTTCACCCGCTTCCATGTATTCCGGCACCTGGATTTCCAGCCCGGTGGTCAGCTTCGCGGGTTTGGTGCGGCCGGTCGCGGATGCGCCCTTCATGTTTGGCGCGGTCTCCACGATTTCCAGATTCACCGACTGCGGCAGTTCGATACCCACACAGCGGTCTTCCACGAACAGTGCCTGAATGCCTTCCAGGTTGTCGGTCAGATAGGGAATCTGGTCCTCCAGCGTATCGGCATCCAGGCCGTGCTGGCTGTAATCCTCCTTGTCCATGAAGATATAGCTGTTGTCGTCGATGTACAGGTACTGCACTTCGCGGCGGGAAAAATCCACCGACTTGAGCATGTCGTCGCCGGTGAAGGTTTCATCCAGTTTCTGCCCGGTCTGGGCGTGATTCAGGCGCATCTTGTACAGCGTGGCCGCGCCCCGTGCCGACGGGCTGCGCACTTCAATGTTCTTCACGATATAGGGCTGGTCGTTGATGGCAATGACGTGGCCT
Source organism: Pseudomonadota bacterium (assembly GCA_049323075.1). Taxonomy (GTDB): domain Bacteria; phylum Pseudomonadota; class Gammaproteobacteria; order Pseudomonadales; family Ketobacteraceae; genus Ch67. The sequence goes on along the minus strand of JBMOPR010000168.1, from coordinate 1,346 downwards.
TTTTTGACGTCGCAGGCTTTGGGCATGTCAGATCACACTGGCGGGCAGAAGGGTGGAATCGATCATCACCTGGGCGGTGGATGAGTTGGCAATGAAGCATTTGGCGTGGGCGGCGTCCTGCAATTCCTGCAGGGTGGTGGTGTCCACCGGCACGGAAAACTCTACTTGTGGTTGCAGCAGTACGCGGGTGACGCAGATACGTCCGGCGCGGTTCTTTTCCAGAACGCCGGTGGCTGTGTCGTGATAGCGGATGACGGCCAGCCCGCGCTTGGCGGCTTGCGCCATGAATGACAGCATGTGACAGCTGGCCAGCGAGGCGACGAAGGCCGCTTCCGGTTCTACAATGCCGGGAATCATCGCGGCGCCGCGATCGGCCTTGAGAATGACACCATTGTCGAAATGCCAGCTGTAAGTCTCGCCACCGTCCGGTGCTTTTTCCCAGCGAATCTTGAAAATGTATTTGGCCATGTCGTGCCTGCAGCAGGGATCAGAGCGAAAACAGCAGCCATTGCAGGCTGCCCAACAATCCACCAAGGATGAAGCCGCCACAGGTGCCGGCGATCGCCAATGGATCAAGAACCCATTTCATCTGCTGATAGAATAGCTGATCCGGCTGTTTTTCGATGCGGGTCAGCAGAAATTCCGTCAATACCTTGCCGCGGGCCTGATTGAAATCTTCGTCCTCGAACGGCTCCATGAAGGATTCCGTGAGCTTGTCCGACAGCGATTGCTTCAGGTTGACATAGCCCATCGGCCCCACGGTCAGCTGGGCAACCGTGCGCACGTTCAGATCATCCATCAGCGGTGCAATGCGTTTTTTGATGATGGTCTGTGCGTGGCGGGATTTGCTGCCGAGTATCAGCGTGCGGGCAATGTTGCGCGGTGACAGAACGGTCTCTGCCAGCAGGGTGGCCAGTTCGCGATCCTGCTGTTCGCGCAGGGCGGAGCAGGGGCTGCGCCAGGTAAAGGAACCCAGTTTCACCGGCGCCAGCGGAAACTGGAGCCAGTTCTGGCACAGCCAGAAAAAACCGGTGCCGATGGAAATGGCGGTCACCAGCCAATAGGTTTCGTTGTGCAGCAGGTGCAGCGGGACTGCCACTGCCAGTTGCAGCGCGCCTGCCGCCAGGCCGCAATACAGGCACAACCAGGCCAGCTTGTTGAAGCCGCGCAGGGTGAGTGTGTGATAAACCCGCAGCAATGTGCCGGGATTGTCCTTCTCGGCAAATTCGAACAGCTGCTGATACGTGACCATGCGGCGCACGTTGTCGCCCAGTTCTTCTACGATGTCATCTATGATGCGTGGCAGCATCCGGTGGGTGCGGGCATAGAACCGGTTCTTTACCAGA
>JBMOPR010000167.1:0-3439 GCA_049323075.1 Pseudomonadota bacterium | reverse complement strand
GAAAGCGTTTTCTGGCAGCGACGGGAACGGGCGGCGGCAGCGGGGCTGGTTCGGCGACCGGCAGGGGACTGGCGTTGACAGGCGTAGCGACGGCTGCACGCGGTTGCAGGCGACCCAGTGGATCTTCGCCGGACCCGCCCAGCGGATCGGTGAAGCCCCAGAAGGTCAGAACGGGTTTGCCGTTCACCAGATAGACGTGGGTGTCGTCGGGAAAATAGATGACCTTTTCCAGCAGGCGACCGAAGATCTGGCGGTCACGGCTCTGCTCGCCGCGCATGGTGTTGCCCACTTGCAGCAGGCTGGCGTGCATTTTTTCCAGCATCGCCTTGGCGTCCACTCGCTCGTCATCGGTGGCGGCGGACCAGGGCACCACATCGCCTTCTTCCGGTGCATACCAGTCGATGCGGTCGCCGGTTTCATTGCGTTGCGGCACCGCCAGGCAGTGCGCTGCGTCGCGGCCCAGTTTCAGCCGGATCGCCTCGCGCAATTGCAGCGCCGACGTGTACACCGGCTGGCCGTCTTCACCCAGCGGTTTGAATTCCTGCAGCTTTCCGCTTCTGAGTAATGCGCCTGGCATTGATGGTCGTCCTTCCCCAAAAACTGTCGTCGGAACCGGTGGCTGCCCTGGTCGCAAAACCAGACCTGGAGGCGCCGGCAAACTGACCAGAACTTATCTCAATACAACAAAAGTGTGTCAACTATAACATGATGTTCAGATTCGTTTTCTGCTGCTTTCCATCCCTGCGGGGCGGGTGCTATTGTCCGGCATTGATGGGGCTTGGTCGTGGACACAAACTGCATGTGCGAATGTTCACGACAGTCCGGTATGTGAATGAAGTGCGGTTGATCCGGTTGCCGACATTGCCAGCAGGAAGGGGAATCCAGTAGCGCATGAAACGAATTGCCCGTCTCGGCACCGAGCCTTTCCGCGCCGGCGACCAGCCGCTGGATTACAGCGAACTCGTCCGCATTCTGCGCCCGCATCTGCCGCCTGCCACCGTGGCCCTGTTTGCCAAACCCAAGGCGGTGGATGGTGGCGTGATGGAATGGTATTCCGAGCTGGGTGGTCAGCCGGTGCCGTTCAACCAGCTGCCACCGGCCGAGGCGGACCGCGTCAAACGCGTGCTGGACGAACGGCTCGCGTCGATCCTGCAACTGGCGGAGCGGCTGCAGTCCCAGGGTGGCGATGGTCCGCAGCAGGCCGTGTTGCTGCGCCAGGCTGCACAGTATCCCGACACCGGCACGCTCTATTCCCTCAACGGCCAGCCGGTGCTGACATTCTGGGGGCATAGCCTGCCGGGGGCTGCTCCTGTTCCGGCTCCTGCGGCAACCCCGGCTTCGGCTGAGGTGCAACCCGCGGCTGGAAACCTGCCACCGCTGCCGCCGGAAACCGGCATTCCTCTTCAGGACGAAAAAGGCCCGCAACGCAAACGCCGTCGCTGGTGGCCCTGGCTGCTGCTCGCATTGTTGTTGCTGGGTCTGCTCGCGGCCTTGCTGTGGTGGCTGTACTGTCGTGACGGGGAACCACAGGCGCCTCCGCAGGAGCCTCCTGCACTGGAACAGCCAGAAGAAGAATCTGCGACAGAAGAACCTGTACCAGAAGAACCCGCGGCCGAAATACCACCGGAAACACCCGCAGTCGAGCCGCCGCCGGAGCCGGAAGCGCCGGAGACTCCTCTGCCCGTGGAGGAACCTGCCGCTGAAGAACCGGTAGCCGACATTCCGCCGGAACCCGAACCGGTGCCACCGCCACCCGATCCGCTGGACACGCTGACGCAAAAAGTGGAGGCCACCCAGGACTGCGCAGCCCTGCAAACCCTGCTGCAGGACGAACAGCAGTTGCAGGACAGCGACCCGCGCGCCGTCGCGCTGAAGCAACAGATCACGGACACGCTGAACGGCCGCTGCAAGCAGGAGCAGGCCAAACGGCAACAGGTCCAGCAGCAGGAAAAGCAGGCCAGAATCCAGCAGGCGAAAACCCAGTGTCCCGGCCAGCGGCCGCCGGAACTGGCACCGGAACTGATCATCGTGTTCGATGCCTCCGGTTCCATGAACGAGCGCTTGCCGTTGACCGCGCAGGAGCAACTGCAGCGCCAGGTAACCAAGGACGTGATCGGCGGCCTCGGGGGGCTGATCGGGGGCAGTGCGGGTGGCACCATTGGGCGCACGGTGGAAAAAGCCGTCGTCAAGGACGCGCCCACGCGCATGAGTGCGGCCAAGGACGCGGCGATTACCGTGGTGCGCAAGACACCGCGCGATACCAACATCGGCCTGGTGATGATTGAACAGTGTCCCCAGGCCCGTTCCGCCGGCTATTATTCGCCGGCGCAGCGCGGCAGCCTCACGGGGCTGATCCAGTCTCTCCAGCCCCAGCAGGGCACACCGCTGGGAGACGGCATTGCAAAAGGGGGCCAGATGCTGGATGGCGTCAATCGCGCTTCGCTGATGGTGGTGATTTCCGATGGCCAGGAAAGCTGCGGTGCTGATCCCTGTGCGATCGCCAAACAGCTTGCACGCACCAAACCGAATCTGAAAATCAATGTGGTGGATATCATGGGCACCGGCGCCGGCACCTGCGTGGCCCAGGCTACCGGCGGCCGCGTGTTCACCGCCAAGAGTGTGAATGAACTGAACATGATGGTGACACAGGCGGCCCAGGATGTGCTGGGCCCGGCCAATTGCCCCTGATGCTGATTGCCTTGAACGGAAGCCCTAGCGCATGAAACGAATTGCACGCCTGGGATCGGAACAGTTCAGTGCCGCCGACGCGCTCGCCGGACACGCTGAACTCACGCGGATCCTGAAACAGCATTTGCCGCCCAGCACCGTCGCGCTGTTCGCCAGGCCGAAAGCGGTGGAGGGCGGCGTAATGGAATGGTACTCCGAGCTGGGTGGCCAGCCAGTGCCCTTCAGCCAGCTGCCCCCCGCCGAGGCGGCGCAGGTCAAACGCCTGCTGGACGAACGGCTGGATTCGATCCAGCACCTGGCGGCCAAGCTGGACAGCCAGGGTGCAGACGGACAACAACAGGCGGCGCTGCTGCGGCAGGCGGCACGCTATCCCGACACCAGCACGCTGTATTCACTCAACGGCCAGCCGGTGCTCACCTTCTGGGGGTATGGCCTGCGCGTGCCCGAGCCGGTGCCAGGTGCAGTCAACCTGAACGGTGCCGCTCCAGCCGGTCCCGAGGTGCCGCCACCCGTGGTGGACGCAGTGGCAGCCGCCGAACCGGAACGCAAGCGTCGTCGCTGGTGGCCCTGGCTGCTGCTCGCATTGTTGCTGCTGGGTCTGCTCGCGGCGTTGCTCTGGTGGCTGTTCTGCCGTGAGCCGGAACCGGTTGCACCCCCTCAGGAACCGCCGGTGGTCGAACAGCCGGAAGAGCCGAAGGAAGAACCCGTGGTGGAGCCCGAGCCTCCTGCTGAACCGGAGCCCGAACCGCAA
>JBMOPR010000166.1:0-3445 GCA_049323075.1 Pseudomonadota bacterium | reverse complement strand
GTCTGCAATGTGACTGCCTTCCCCAACCAGCTCCGCCCGGCGCTCCAGTTCCACCCGCACCGGATGAATGTCCAGATGGTAGTGGGAAAAGGTGTGGCGGAAGGGCGGCCAGTCCTGGCGGCTGGCGACCCGCAGTCCATCCAGCGCCAGCCGGGCGTCCAGATCTTCAGCCGTGGTGAATTCCGGGAAGCTCCACAGCCCGCCCCAGATCCCCTTTTGCGGCCGCTTGTACAGCAGGATCTCGTCGCCGCTCTGCAGCATCAGCATCCAGGTGGCCCGCTCCGGTAACGCTTTTTTCGCCTTGGATTGTGGGAATTCTGCCTGCCGGCCCTGGATTCGCGCCTGGCACACATCCATGAACGGGCAGATGCCGCAGGCGGGTTTGCTGCGGGTGCAGAGGGTGGCGCCCAGGTCCATCATGGCCTGGGTGTAGTCGCCCGTGCGTTCGGCGGGTGTGAAGCGTTCCGCGATCTGCCACAGTTGGTCGGCCACCTTGGGCAGGCCGGGCCAGCCCTCGACCGCGTGCAGTCGGGTCAGTACCCGTTTGACGTTGCCATCCAGGATCGGTGCGGTGATGCCCATGCTGATGCTGGCGATGGCGCCGGCGGTGGAGCGGCCGATGCCGGGCAGGGCGGCCAGGGCGTCTACTGAATCCGGAAACTGGCCATCGTGTTCGGCAACCACCTGTTGTGCCGCCTTGTGCAGGTTGCGCGCGCGGGCGTAATAGCCCAGGCCGGACCAGTGCTGCAGCACCGCATCCTCGGGAGCTTCGGCCAGGCTTTCCACGGTGGGGAAGCGGTCCATGAAGCGTTCGAAATACGGGATGACGGTGTTCACCTGGGTTTGCTGCAGCATGATTTCCGACACCCAGACACGGTAGGGGGAAATGGCCTGTTGCCAGGGCAAGTGCTTGCGGCCATGGCGGTCGAACCACTGGAACAGGCGAAGCTGGAAGTCGGCGGGTGCAATCACGGCAGGCGGGTCCGTCGGGGTCAGGAAAACGCGCAAAGCCTAATCAAAATCAATATTTTGAGCCACCCTTTTTGAAGATCTGCCCGGTAGCCCCCGAGACAGGCGCATAAACCCACTATAATTAACGGATATCCCGGCAGTATGTTGGTTCCTTGCGAGTTTGACTCAGTGACGAAAGAACCCCCGAAACTCGGCCCCCCGGTGCCGGGCTGACCATGGAGCGCCGCAGATTCGGCCACTGGCTGGCGCCCACGATCCAGAACAAGCTGCTGGCGGTCATGCTGGTGGTGTCACTTGCGCCGCTGGTGGTCTTTGGCACGCTCGCCTATTTCAAATCCCGTGAAACCATCATCAATCAGGTCGGCGAACGCCTGCAGGCGGCGTCGTTGTTGGCCATGTCCCAGGTGGACCGCACCTTTGGCTTCAGCGAGGAAAACATCCGCTCCTGGGCGGCGCTGGCGGCCATGCAGGAAGTGGAGCGTGGCGATCCCCAGGGCATAGTGAGCGACATGCTCACCGATTACCAGCGCGCCTATGCGGTGTACAGCACACTGGTAGCGGTGGATCTGGAGGGCGTGGTGGTAGCCGCCGGCGATCGCGATCTGTTGGGCATCCAGGTGAGCGATGCGGAATGGTTCCAGCAGGTCAAGGCGACCGGCAAGGCGCAGATGTCACCGCTACGGTTGGACCCTTTGCTGGGAGGATACGGCGTCAGCATCGCGGTGCCCATCTTCCGCAGTTTTTCCCGCGACGAAGTGATCGGCGTGCTCAAGGCCAGTTTCGACTGGCGCGAGCTGCTGCAGCAGATTCATGCCATCGAAGTGATTCCCGGCGGCCAGAATGAGCAGGGATACGCAGTGCTGATCGACCGCGACGGCTTCATCATCGCGGCGCCGGATTTCATTCTCAGCAGTGACGACGGCAGCATCAGCGAATCAGACCTGCTGCGGGTGTACGGTCGGCGCTGGTGGGTGACGGAGAATCCCCTGCTGCTGGACCGTCTGCTGCACCGCTCCGGTCATCGCTATATCCGGCGCGGCGACACGGAACTGCTGCTGGTGAACATGCCGGCGGAGGAATTCAGGAACATCAAGGATACCGGCTGGAGCCTGGTGCTGGTGCGCGACGCTACCGACGCGCTGGCCGACATCGCCTTCATCCGCGAGCGCGCCATCCTGATCGGCCTGCTGGCTATCCTGCTGATCGGTGTGGTGGCCTACGTCATGTCGCGGCAGATCGGCGAGCCCATTGCGCGGCTGTCGCGCTGGGCGTCGGATCTGTCCCGCGGCAATCTGGACCGCAAGCTGGCTTTGCGCAGCAATGACGAACTGGGGCAGCTGGCGGTGTCGCTCGACAACATGCGGCAGGATCTCAAATCCTATCTGGATGAAATCACCGAATCGAAGGAACGCTACCAGACCATCATGAGTTCCATCGACTGCGTGGTGTGGGAAGCGCAGATCGACCCGCCCCGGGTCACCCTGCTGTCCGGCCAGGTGGAGCACGTGCTGGGCCATTCCCCCGATCAGGTGCTGGAAATGCTGGGCCAGTGGCAGCGCTGGATTCACCCGGATCATCACGCCCGCATCATGGCGGCGTTTTCCGAGGCGGTGTCCGGCGGCCGCGACAGCTATGTGGAATTCAAGGTGCGCCACGGCGATGGCCAATGGGTGTGGCTGAAAGCACTGGTGTCGGTGGTGATCGACGGCTTGCGGGTGGTGGGCCTGCGCGGCGTGCTGGTGGATATCAACGATATCGTGAAAGCATCCGAGGAAATGGCGGATGCCCGCGACATCGCCGTGAAAACCGCCGAGAACAAGAGCCGCTTCATGGCCATCGTCAGCCACGAGATCCGCACGCCCATGAACGGCATGCTGGGCATGCTCGACCTGCTCAACGACAGTGAACTGAATGCCGAACAGCGCGAGGCGCTGGCACTGGCCACCCGTTCCGGCCGCAACCTGCTGGCGCTGGTGGACGATGTGATGGATTTCTCCCGTCTGGAAAGCGGCGAAATGGAATTCCGCCACGAGCAGGTCAACGTGCACGAACTGTTTCATTCCGCCGTGAATCTGGTGGCGCCGGATGCCTATCGCGCCGGGCTGGATATCGGCGTGGTGCTGGAAGCCAACCTGCCGCAGAAAATCGTCACCGACACCACCAAGCTGCGCCAGCTGCTCACCAGCCTGCTGTCCAACGCAGTGAAATTCACCAGCCACGGTTCGATCCTGCTGTGGGCGGAAATGTTGCCGCCGCACCGTTTGTATGTGGAAGTGAAAGACACCGGCATGGGCATCGAGGCCGAGCGCCAGCAGGACCTGTTCCTGCCGTTCGTGCAGGCCGACGGTTCGTCCACCCGCAAATTCGGCGGCTCGGGGCTGGGGCTGGCGCTGTGCCAGGGTATCGTCAAAGCGATGGGTGGCAAGATCGGCGTCAAGTCCATCAAGGACGTGGGTTCTTCCTTCTATTTCGA
>JBMOPR010000165.1:0-3445 GCA_049323075.1 Pseudomonadota bacterium | reverse complement strand
GGCTGTTGGTGAGAGCCTGCATGGCGTGCCAGGTGGTGACGTAGTCCACCAGACCCAGCTGGCGGAACAGCACGCTGCGGGTGTCGGTTGCCGGAATGGTCACAGGGTTTGCGAGACCTCTTCGCGCTGGTGCAGGGCCAGGTACAGGGCTTCCAGCTGTTCCTTGCTGGTGAAGTGCACCGAGGCGGTCACCGACAGATATTTGCCGGTGCGGCTGGGGGAGGTGCGGATGGTGCCGGGGTCGAAGTCCGGCGCGTGCTGTTTGACGACTTCGATCACCACGTCCACCAGTGGGTAGTGGGACAGGCCCAGTACCTTGATGTCGTGGGTGTTGGGAAATTCCCAGATTTGTTCGTTGATGCCGGTGGGCTGTTTGCTCATGGTGTCTCTGGATGGCTCTTGCGGATAACGGCTGCGGAGGACTGTCCGCGTTCGGTTTACTGCATCAGCGCCCGTCGGAACGCTGCATAGTGTTCCGCCATTGTACGCCACAGCGCGCCGGGGCGGCCATCGCCCACCGGCTGGCCATCCAGCAGTACCACGGGCCGGGCGCCCCGGGTGGAGCTGCTGATCCAGATTTCGTCCGCCTGCGCCAGCTGCGTTTCTGCTATCGGCGTTTCCCGCAGCGGCATGCAGTGCTGACGGGCCAGTTCGATAATCAGATCCCGGGTGATGCCGTCCAGAATATGCGGCCCCAGTGGCGGGGTGAGCAGTTCACCGTTCCGCACCACAAAAACATTGCTGGTGGCACCTTCGGTGACATGGCCGTCACGGATCAGGATGGCCTCGTCACAGCCTGCCTGCCGGGCTTCGTGGCGCAGCAGCACGTTGGCCAGCAGCGCCACCGACTTGATGTCGCAATGGCTCCAGCGGGTATCGGCACAGGTCATGGCGCGAATGCCGGTTTCCGCGTCCAGCAGGCGTGACTCAGGGTCTTCCAGCGTTTGCGACAGGGCGAATACGGTGGCGGGGCAGTGGTCGGGAAAGCGATGGTCCCGGAGTGCAGGGGCGCCCCGGGTGACCTGCACGTACAGCGACTGGTGGCCGCCGCCGTTGCGTTGCACCAGGCCGTTCAGCAGGTCAATCCATTCGGTTTCGGTATGGGGGGATGGCAGCAGGATGGCTTCCAGGCTGCGGATCAGGCGTTCGATGTGCTGCTCCAGCCGGAACAGCCTGCCGTTGTAGCAGGGAATCACTTCGTACACGCCGTCAGCGAACAGAAACCCGCGATCCAGAGGTGAGATGCGGGCTTCTTCCAGGGGCAGGTACAGGCCGTTCAGGTAGGCGACAGGATTGTTCGCGGGCTGCGCGGCCATGGTGTTTCCTTGAATGAGCCGGGCCTCAGCTGAGCAGGCCTTTTACCAGCAGTACCAGCCAGTGCCATACCTGGGTGAAGATACCGCCTTCCTCCACCGCCTGCAGTGCCACCAGCGGTTTGTTGGCGATGACTTCGCCGTCCAGGGTGAGCTTGATGGTGCCGATCTGCTGGACGGCTGTGACGGGTGCCTTCAGCATCTCGGGCACTTCCAGTTCGGCGGTCACGTCCTTGGCGGCGCCACGGGGAATCGTGACATACAGGTCTTCCGCCGCACCCAGTTTCACCGTGTTGGCGTTGCCCATCCAGATTTCCGGCTCGGCCAGCACGGTCTGGGCGCTGTAGCTTTTCGCGGTTTCGAAGAAACGGAAACCGTAAGTGATCAGTTTCAGGCTCTCGGCCGCCCGTTCCTTCTCGGAGCGGGTGCCCATCACCACCGCGATCAGGCGGATGTCGCTGGATTTGGCCGACGACACCAGGCAGTAGCCCGCTTCCTCGGTGTGGCCGGTCTTGATGCCGTCGACGCTGGGATCGTTCCACAGTAGCGTGTTGCGGTTGGGCTGGCGGATATTGTTGTAGGTGAATTCCTTTTCTGCATACAGCGCATAGTCTTCCGGATGGTTGTAGACGATGGCCTGGGCCAGGATCGCCAGATCGCGGGCGGTGGTGTAGTGATTCGGCGATGGCCAGCCGGTGGCGTTTTCGAAATGGCTGGCTTTCATGCCCAGGCTCTGGGCCGTTTTGTTCATGAGGTCGGCGAAGGCATCTTCGCTGCCGGCCACATATTCGGCAACGGCGATGCTGGCATCATTGCCGGACTGGATGATGATGCCCCGCAGCAGATCTTCCACTTTGACCTGGTGGCCGACGTGCACATACATCTTGGAACCGCCCATGCGCCAGGCCTTTTCGCTGATGGGCACCAGATCCGTCATTTTCAGCTCGCCGTTTTTGATGCGCTCCGATGCGATATAGCTGGTGAGCATCTTGGTGAGGCTGGCGGGGGCGACCCGTTCGTCCGCGTTGTATTCGGTAATGACATGGCCCGTGCGGGCGTCGATCAGCAGCCAGGATTTGGCGGCCAGTGTCGGCGCGGCGGGAATCATGCGCGCGGCCTGGGCCGGAACATGCAGCAGGACAGTGAGCAGGAAGGTGAGGACGAGTGCAATGCGAGTCTGGGTCATGATGTCGGTTTTATCTGGGAAAATAAGGGATTTTGCGATTTGTGCGTCAAGTCGGGGGATGGTAGCACAGTGCCGCCTGAATGTGACCTTAACGGCGGATCAGCAGCGGGTCGCCGAGGCGGGAATTGCGGATCAGTTGTTGAATGCGCTGTGCATCCTGTTCCGAACTGATGGGACCCACCCGTACGCGGTGTACATCGCTGCGGCCGTTTTCGAACTGGGAGAAGATGCCTACCGGCACCTGGGTAAGGGGAATCAGCTGCTGCTGCAGGCGCACTGCCGCGTTGAGATCGGCAAAGGCGCCGACCTGCAGGTAGATTTGCGCCGGTGTCACCGGAGTGGGCGCCGGCGATGCGGCGGCCATGGGCGGTATTGCGGCTGCCGGCGCGGGCCTGTTGCCCAGCACACTGGAAGGCGGTGGCGGTTCGCGCCCTGCTTCCCGCGTGTCGATGGCTTCTACCAGCACCCGGGCGGTGCCCTTGTTGGCATAGCCCAGCTTGTGGGCGGCCGCGAAGGACAGGTCGATGATGCGGTTGTCGTGGAAGGGGCCGCGATCATTCACCTTGACGATGATCTGGCGCCGGTTGTCCAGGTTGGTGACGCGCACATAGGTGGGCAGTGGCAACCGTTTGTGGGCGGCCGTCATGGCGTAGGGGTCATACGGTTCCTGGCTGGAGGTGGCGCGGCCGGAGAATTTCTTGCCGTACCACGAGGCAATGCCGGTTTCGCGGTAACCGACGCTGTTGGGCAGCACGGTGTAGGTCTTGCCCAGCACCCGGTAGGGTGAGTGGTTGCCATAGCGGGCGCGGGGTTCCCATCGGGGGACCGCGTCGGGGATCTTCGACCAGTCGCGGGTTTCGTCCGGTGCGCTGTCCTTCATGTCGTCGAAGGAAATATAAGGTGTGCTGCTGATACCGGTACCGCCGCTGCTACCGGAGCGTGCTGG
>JBMOPR010000164.1:0-3455 GCA_049323075.1 Pseudomonadota bacterium | reverse complement strand
TTGCTGGAGCTGCTGCTATTTCGGATGCTGTGTCAGGCGGACGGTGCGTCCAGTGCCATCAGGCCCGGTTTGATCCGCCCCGACAGCCACAGAATGATGTTGGTGAAACCGTCCCAGGGATCGCCTTCGCCCAATCCCTTCACCGCCTGATCGATGCGGGCCGCTTCCAGCAGGCAATGCTTGAATGCACGCCCTGGCAAACGCTTCAGCACGTTCTGCATCAGATCCTTGCGGTTGTCCCACACCCGGTATTCCTGCAGTGCGCGGGCGGGAGCCAGGCCGGTGTCGATCAGGTGCGACACGCCGGCCAGCGTGCGCAGTTCCTTGGTGATGGCCCACAACAACACCGGCGGCTCGGTGCCGCTGGCGCGCAGATAATTCAGCATGCGGATGGCGTGGGCGGCGTTGCCCTGCAGTGCTTCGTCCACCATGTCGTACAGGTTGTAGCGTGCGTGATCGGCTACTGCGTCTTCGATGTCGCGCACATCCAGTGGGCCTTCACCGCGCAGCAGAATCAGTTTTTCCACTTCCTGCGCAGCGGCCAGCAGATTGCCCTCCACCCGTTCCGCCAGCAGTTGCACCGCTTCGCGGGTGGGCTCCAGATTGGCGGTGCGCATGCGCTGGTGAATCCATTGCGGCAGTTGCTGCGCGTCCACCGGCCACACCTGGATGAAGGCGCCGATGGTCTCCAGCTGCGTGAACCATTTTGCGGTCTGGGTTTTCTTGTCGACCTTGGGAATGATCAGCAACAGCAGATTGTCGGGATTGGGATTCTCGCAATAGATCTGCAGCGCTTTTTTCGCGGCGTCGTCGAACTTGCCTTTCTCGTTGCGCACTTCCAGGATCTTGCGGTCACCAAACAGTGACATGCTGTTGCCGGACTGCAGCACATTGTTCCAGTCGAAATTGTTTTCCACAGCGAACAGCTCGCGCTCGCTGAAACCGGCCTTGCGCGCCTCGGCGCGAATCTGGTCGGCGGTTTCCTGCATCAGCAACGGTTCGTCGCCACTCAGGATATACAGCGGCAGCAGCGGCCCCTTGGCGAAATGTTCCTTCACCTGGTTGGGCCGCAGTTTCATGGTGCAGCTTCCTGGGGCGAGGTTGCTGGTGGCTGTTGTGTGGATGGCTGTGCGGATTCCTGCGCTGGAGCGTCAGGCGCCGTTGCATCGACAGGGACGTTTTCAGCGGGGTTCGTGGCGGGTGCTGCAGCGTCAGGCGAATCCGCTTCCGCAGGATACTCTGCAACAGGCATCTTGCCGCCGTCGGCCACGGTGCGTTGCAGTGCCATCAGAATCCGCTGTGACAGGTCCAGGTCCATTTCCTGCCACAGCAGGTTTTCTTCCTCGGCTTTGCCCACTGCGGCCGTTTCCCGATACAGGTAGGATCGCCGTGCCTGCAGAGGCATGTCGCTGATCAGCTCCCGGCCATTGTCGCGGAAGCGGAAGGAGACGGTTTTCAGCAGCTCAAATTCGGCGCTCTTGGCCCGGCTGCTGTAGGACGCGGTGCGCTTCTCCGTTTTGGTGCCGAGAATTTCCAGCCGTGCATCGGCGTTCTCACTCAATGTTACACCGGCATTTTTCAGACTTTTTCGCAAGGTGGCGTGGAACTGTTCGTCCTTGCCATTGGTGGTCAGGCGAATGCTTTCATACCGGCTGTTGATGGAATGCTCCACGCCCCGCAGCTGAAAGCCGCAGGCGGCCAGCAACAGCGTGAGGGACAGTATCCAGATGCTGCCGGTGATTTTCATGGCGGACGTTGTCTTGGCGCTTTCAGCGGGCATGGTTGCGTGCTCATCCAACAACAATATTCACCAGCTTGCCTGGCACATAGATCACCTTGCGCACGGTTTTGCCGTCCATGAATTTCAGCGCGGCCTCGTTGGCCAGTGCCGCTGCCTTCACGTCGTCTTCGCCGGCATTGGCGGCCACCTGGATCTTGCCCCGCAGCTTGCCGTTCACCTGCACTACCACTTCGATGCTGTCGCGCACCAGTGCAGATTCGTCCACCTCGGGCCAGGGTGCATCCAGCACGGTGCCAATCTTGCCCAGTTCCGCCCACAGCCGGTACGCGATGTGCGGCGTGATCGGCGCCAGCATCAGCACGCAGGCTTCAATGGCTTCCTGCAGCACCGCGCGGCTCTGCGCACCGTCGTCGTCCAGTTTCGCCATGGCGTTGCTCAGTTCCATCACGGCGGCAATGGCCGTGTTGAAGGTGTAACGGCGTTCGAAATCATCGCGCACCTTGGCGATGGTTTCATGCAGCTTGCGGCGCAGGTCTTTCTGCTGCTCATTCAGCACGGACGTGTCCAGTGCCGGCGCAGCGCCTTTTTCCAGATGCGCGGCCACCATGCGCCAGAGTTTGCGCAGGAAGCGGTTGGCGCCTTCCACGCCGCTGTCAGACCACTCCAGCGACTGCTCCGGCGGAGCGGCGAACATCATGAACAGGCGCACGGTGTCGGCACCGTACTGGTCAATGATCACCTGCGGGTCGATGCCGTTGTTTTTCGATTTCGACATCTTGCTCATGCCGTCCCACAGCACGGGCTGGCCGTCGCTTTTCAGCGTGAATTTTATCGGCTGGCCCTTGTCGTTGGCTTCCATCAGCACGTCGGTGGGGGAAATCCAGTGCTTGCCGCCTTTTTCATCTTCGCGATAAAAACAGTCTGCCAGCACCATACCCTGGCACAGCAGACGCTCGAACGGCTCGCTGCATTTCACCAGACCGAAATCCCGCATCAGCTTGTGGAAGAAGCGGGAGTACAGCAGGTGCAGGATCGCGTGCTCGATACCGCCGATATACTGGTTCACCGGCAGCCAGTAGTTGGCCTTGTCCGGATCGAGCATCCTGTCGGTGGAGTCCGGGCAGCAGTAGCGGGCGTAATACCAGGACGATTCCATGAAGGTGTCGAAGGTATCGGTTTCGCGCTCGGCGGGCTCGCCTTTGTAGGTGGTCTTGCGCCATTCGGGATCGGCCTTGATGGGCGACTGCACGCCGTCCATGGTGACGTCTTCCGGCAGGCGCACCGGCAGTTGTTCCTGGGGCGTGGGCACTTCGGTGCCGTCCGCCAGATTGATCATGGGAATGGGCGTGCCCCAATAACGCTGGCGGCTCACGCCCCAGTCGCGCAGGCGGTAATTCACCTTGATGCGGCCCTTGCCGATCTGCGTCAGGTAGTCGGCGATGGCGGCAAAGGCTTCCTGCGAGGTCATGCCGTCAAAGGCGCTGGAATTGACCAGCACGCCCTTGCTGGTAAACGCAGCTTTGGTCAGGTCGATGGCTTCGCCGTCCAGCGGTGCAATCACCTGCTGGATCGGCAAGTTGTACTTCTGCGCGAATTCATAATCCCGCTGGTCGTGGCCGGGCACTGCCATCACTGCGCCGCTGCCGTAATCCATCAGCACGAAGTTCGCGACCCACACCGGCACCTTTTCATTGGTGATCGGGTGATGGGCGAA
>JBMOPR010000163.1:0-3457 GCA_049323075.1 Pseudomonadota bacterium | reverse complement strand
TCAATCCCGCCAACGTGGTGGCCGGCATCGAACAGGGCATCGACGCCGTCGGCGCCGCCCTGCAGACACCCGAGATCACGGCATTTCTGGAAGTGGCGGAAAAACTGAAATCCATCGCCGAGCGTCTGGACCGCCTGTCCTTCACACCGGTGACCGACACAGTCGTGGGCACCATCGACGACATGAAATCGGCGGTGCAGGGGTTGGGCAATGCACTGGACGATCCGATCAAGGGTCTGCTGCGCGATGCCATCGACGTGCTGCCGGACGACCTCACACCGGTCACCGATCCGCTGGTGGCCGGGCTGGGGGAACTGATCGCCGCCGGCCCGATTCCGCTGCTGGAATCCATCAAGGATGCGCCGCAGCAGATCGTGGACGCACTCAACAATTTCGATCCCGCCGCGCTGATTGGCGACAGCCTGTCGGCACCGTTCCAGCAGATCATCAGCGAAATCGAAGGCTTTGAACCGTCCACGCTGATCGATCCCATCGAAACCGAACTGGACAATTTCAAGCAGCGTCTGCGCGACAACATGCGGCCCGGCGATCTGCTGGACCCGTTGATCCAGCTGCATGACCAGATCATGCTGGATCTGGATGGTTTCAAACCCGGCGACATCATCGCACCCGTGAATGACGCGCTGACCCAGGCGGTGGCGCAGATCACCGATTCGATTCCGGTGACGGATATTTTCGACGAAATCCAGAGCGTGATCGACGACATCGAACGCATCCTGGGCGAAGGCGGTGTGGCCGATGCCATTCTGCAGTTTGTCCAGCAGCTGCGGGATTATCTGGCGCCGTTCGTCAACGCCACCGAGGCCATTCCGGCACAGCTGGAAACCTGGCTCAACGGAATTTTGAGCGGCGTGGTGAACGCCATCGATCTCGGCGCCCTGCAACCGGCGTTCACCGGTTTGAACAACGCCATCGATGCCACCCAGGCCGCTGCGCTGCAATCGGTTTACAACACCGCAGTGGCGCCGCTGCAGACTGCCGTGCGCGACACCCTGCAGCCGCGTGCACTGATGACGGATCTGGTGCGCAATCACAGCCAGGCGCGCACTGCCTGGAACGGCATGGCCAATACTGCGCTGAAAACCCGCGTCGACACCCTGCTGATCAGCCTGAATCCCACCGCACCGGCCTTCACCGATCTGTTCAACGCCTATGGTCGCGTGCTCACCGTGCTGGACAGCGTGCAGCAGGGGCTGACCACCACATTGTCCAGCTGGGACGCGCAATTCCACGCTGCCGACAGCGTGCTCACCGCCTATCGCCAGGTGCCCGCCTCGCCGCAGCAGCTGCAGCAATGGCTGGTGGAATCGTTGGAGCATCAACTGATGCGCCCGCTGCAATCCATCTTCGAAAAATTCGCGCCGGCCGGGCGCATGCTGGACGCTTTCATCGGCCCCATCGTCGACCTGATCACGGCAGTACGCCAGACCCTGAACCAGATCATTGCCGCCCCCGCCGCACTGCTGGCGGTGGGCGAAGCGCTGGAGCAGATCCGCGATCGCCTGCAGCAGGTAAACCTGAATTTCATCAGCGACAGCATCAATGCCATTTTCGAGGAAGTGAAGCAGCAACTGCGCGGCCTCGACCCGCGCGGCCTGAAGCGCACGCTGAATGAATCCTTCGATGAACTGCTGGATGTAATCAGCCTGGACCAGATCGTGCCGGTGGATGCCCTCAACCAGGCTGATGAAGATCTCGACGACGCCCTGGAAGCCCTGCGCCAGCTTGATCCGCAAATCCTGATCGCCGAAGTGATACAACCCAAATTCGAGGAAATACTGGCGCCATTCGTCTCGGCGCTGGATCTGTCACCGGCGCTGAACGCGCTGACCGAACGACTGAGACCACTGGAACAGGAACTGGGCGCGGAAATGGACCGGGTCAATCAGGCGTATCAGGGTTTCCTGAACGCAGTGCCGGCCTGACACAGAACGCATGCAAATGGACATTCTGAAATGAGCGTTGCGACTTTACTGACACAACCGAAACTGGTGGCCCAGCTGAACAATCTGTCGGCGCAGGACACGCTGGCAGAGGATCTGATGGCACTGGTGCGCCGCATCCTGCTGGACACCGAAAAAAGCCAGGTGATCCTGCAGAGCTTTCAGCGCGCGTTCGAACAGTTCGGCCAGGGGTTTGTCGGCAGCGCGCCCAATTTCAATCGCGGCCTGGAACAGCTGGGCGCCCTGTTCGCTCCCTTCATCAACAGCGTACGTGCCTTTGGTGAAAGCCCCGACCTGCGCGGTGATTTCGGCCCGGCAGTGGAATTTATCGCGAATCAGTTCACCGCACTGATGAACGCGGTGGCACAGCTGAACATCAATTCGATCCGCGATTTCGTCACCCGTTTTCTGCAGATCATGCTCAGCCAGTTCGGTTTTTCGCTGGATACGCTGGTGGAGCGCACCTGGGGCATTTTCGATGCGGTGATGACGGATCTGCGTACCCTGCCCGCCGGCACCGACGCCCAGGAAAAGGAACTGCGTCTGGTCACCGCCAGCCTGCTGGGCCGGGTGAAACGGGAGCTGCAGGAGCAGGTGGAACTGCCTGATATTTCCGCCGACGACATCGCCGCCGTCATCATGGACCAGTTCCGCGAGCTGGGTCTGGACACCTGGGTGCAGCAGGCCAGCCAGATTGCCGACGCGATCAAATCGGTGTGTCTGGCGGCGGGCTCCATCGGCGATCTGCTGAAGGTGGGTGGCAGTGTCGGCGCCGCGGCAAAAACACCGGACACCGGCGACACCTACGCCTGGTACGCCAGCTGGCTGCTGGCCACCCGCAACCGCGACATCGGCGAAACCATTGGCAACTTTTTTATTCTGAATCCGTCGGACGAAGTCTGGGTCACCGCCGACAAAACCCAGGTGGTATGGCGCACGGTGTTTGACGGCGATCTGGTGCTGCACGAGGGCAGCAACCTGAAGTGGAACGACGCGCCCATGTTCAATTCCGCCACGGGCGCCGAGTACGTGTTGTTCCCGCACATCTCTGCGGATGCGATGGAATTCCTGGCGCACTTTACCTACGCGCTGGTGGAGCTGGGCAAAGGCATCTGGAACTCCGTCGATGCAGCGGAAGCCGGTGACCGCGCCAGTGCCATCACCCATCTGATCTGGAATTTCTTCAACAGCGGTTTTGGCGCACTGGGTGAGAAGCCGTTCATTTCCTATCTGCTGGCGGCATCGGCGCTGGGCCAGGGCCATCAGGGCTGGATGAATGCGATTTTTCCCATCGTGGGTACCACGCTGCCATCGCTGGAAGGCCGCCAGACCGAAGCAGACGAAGCCAAGTTTGCGTTCTGGGGCATTTTATTTGCCGACGATGTGCTGGAACGGGCCGGACACCATCTGCTACTGAACACCGTGCGCGATCTGCTGCTGTCCACCCTGACGCTGATCAACAATATCGGCCAGGCCCAGGGCACCGACGCCAG
>JBMOPR010000162.1:0-3462 GCA_049323075.1 Pseudomonadota bacterium | reverse complement strand
GAATTCATTACCGAAGGCGACCGCAGCCAGCGCATCAAGCTGGACGCACAGCCCTGGTCTGTCTCCAAGGGCATCAAGAAATTCAGCAAGCATTTCCTGTGGCTGGCGCTGTCGTTCTGGACGGCGTTCACCTTCGTCGGTTACTTCGCCCCGGTACGCGAACTCTGGTCCGACATTTACCATTTCAATGCATCGGCCTGGGCCTGGTTCTGGCTGTTCTTCTTCACCATCGCCACCTACACCAACGCTGGCTGGCTGCGGGAGCAGGTGTGTCTGTACATGTGCCCCTATGCCCGCTTCCAGAGCGTGATGTTTGACCGCGACACCCTGGTGGTAACCTACGACAAGCAACGTGGCGAACCTCGCGGCTCGCGCAAAAAGGATGCCGATTTCAAAGCCGAGGGCCTGGGTTCCTGCATCAATTGCCAGATGTGCGTACAGGTGTGTCCCACCGGTATCGACATCCGCAATGGTCTGCAGTACGAATGCATCGGCTGCGCCGCCTGCATCGACGCCTGCGATCACATCATGGACCAGATGAATTACCCGCGCGGCCTGATCCGTTATTCCACCGAAAGCATCATGGAGGGCAAGCCGTACAACATCCTGCGACCGCGCCTGATCGGATACGGCGTGATGCTGATGGCCATGTGCCTGCTGTTCCTGTATGTGCTGTTGTCCCGCGTGCCGCTGCAGGTGGACATCATTCGCGACCGCAGTGCGCTGTACCGCGAGACGTTCGAAGGCAACATTGAAAACACCTATACGCTGAAGATCATGAACAAGACGCAGGACCATCAGGAATACACCGTGACGGCGTCCGGCCTGGATGAAGCGATTGCCCATATTCCCGAGTCGATCCGCGCCCTGCCCGGCGAGCTGGTGAATCTGCCGGTAACGCTGGAAATCGCGCCAGACAAACTGAAGCAGCGCAATACCACCGTGTACTTCACCGTGGTGGCAAAATCCGATCCGGCGCAGGAAGTGACGGAAGAAAGCCGGTTCCTCGGTCCTCACTGACCGTTGCCGGAATGCACCCGATTCACTTGCGAGCACGAGCATGACCACACCAAGCAAACCCTGGTACAAACAGTTCTGGCCCTGGTTCCTGATCGCCATCCCCGGCAGCTCGGTGGTGGTGGGAACTGTGATGATCGTGCTGGCAATGCAGGATCAGGGCGGTCTGGTGCGCGATGACTGGTACAAGGAAGGCATGGCGATCAACGAGCGCCTGGACCAGCAGAAAAAGGCGAAAACTGCGGGCATCAAGGGCTTCTTCAGTTTTGCCACTGATGAAAACATCATTTCCCTGCGGGTGGAAAATATCGACGCCGCGCAGGAAGCCAGCCTTACGCTGGATCTAATCCACCCTACCCAGAAACAGCGTGACATTGCGGTGGAGCTGGTGCGCACGCCGCAGAATACCTACTTCGCCAAACTGGACCACACACCGGCCGGTTTCTACTACGTCAAGTTGCGCTCGGCGCCCGGGCAGTGGGAAATCGAAAGCCAGCTGAACTTCGGCAACACCCTGCACGATGTCGAGCTGGCGAACTGAGCCTGCTCCCATGAACACCTCACCGCCATGATAGCCTTGCTGCCATGAACGCCCCGCCGACCGGTCCTGCCTGTTTCCACTGCGGCCTGCCCGTTCCCGCCGACTGCACGCTGCAGGTCACCATTGCCGGTACCCCCCGCGCCATGTGCTGTCCCGGCTGCCAGGCGGTGGCGCAGACCATCGTCGACATCGGCATGGAAAGCTATTACGAACACCGGACCGCCAGCGCGCCAGGCACATTGCAGGCGCCGGAACTGGTGCCGGAATTTCTCAATGAATTGCAGGACTGGGATGATCCGGAACTGCAGCAGCCGTTCGTGCATTCGCCTGACTCCACCCACCGCGAAATCACCCTGATGGTGAACGGCATTACGTGCGCCGCCTGCGTCTGGCTGGTGGAACAGAACCTGAACCGGCTGGATGGCGTCGAGCAGTGCCAGGTGAACCTGAGCAGCCATCGCGCCCGCGTGGTGTGGAATCCCGGCAGCACCAGCCTGAGCCGGATCATCCGCGCCATTGCCCAGGTGGGCTACAAGGCCGAGCCCTACAACCCGGTGCAGCAGGAAGACGTCATCAAGCGCGAGAACCGGCAGGCGCTGCTGCGCATGGGGCTGGCGGGCCTGGGTGCCATGCAGGTGATGATGTACGCCGCAGGACTGTACTGGGGCGCCTGGGAAGGCATCGATCCGGATCACGTGGTGTTCCTGCGCTGGGTCAGCGGTGTGGTCTGCACCCCGGTGTTTTTCTACTCCTGCGTGCCGTTTTACCAGAACGCCTGGCGCGCGCTGAAACACCGTCATCTGAACATGGATGTGCCGGTGTCGCTGGCGCTGGTGATCGCCTATGTCGCCAGCTGGTGGTCAGTGTTTTTCCAGGGGCCAGAAGTGTATTTCGATTCGGTGTCGATGTTTGCGTTTTTCCTGCTGCTGGGACGCTACCTGGAAATGCGGGTACGGCACCGGTCGCAGCGCACCTCGATCCGGCTGTCCCACTCCAGCATCCAGACCGCGCGGAAACTGGATGCCGGTGGCAATCCCCAGCTGGTGCCGGCCGAAAAACTGCGCAAGGGCGACCGCGTGCTGGTGCGGGCCGGCGAGCAGATTCCCGGCGACGGCCGCATTGTGGAAGGGTCCAGTTCGGTCAATGAATCCATGCTCACCGGCGAGCATTTACCCACGCCGAAAATGCCGGGGGACGAAGTCACCGGCGGCACCCTGAATATCGAGCAGCCGCTGGTGCTGGAGATCCAGCGAGATCCGCAGGAAAGCACCCTGTCGACCCTGCGCCGCCTGCTGGACCGGGCCGAATCGGAAAAGCCCTCCACCACGCTGGTGGCAGACCGCATCTCCAGCCAGTTCGTGGCGGCGCTGCTGATCATTTCGGTGGCCGTGTTTGCATTCTGGTGGTTCCACCAGCCGGAGCGCGCATTCTGGATCGTGCTGGCGGTGCTGGTGGTGACCTGCCCCTGCGCACTGTCCCTGGCCACGCCCACGGCGATTACGGCGGCCACAGCGGCATTGGCCAACAATGGTTTCCTCTCCACCCGCGCCCACACCATCGAAGGACTGCGCTACATCACGGATGTGGTGTTCGACAAAACCGGCACCCTCACCGAAGGCCGTTTCAGTCTGGTGGAAACCCGTTTGCTGGGCGGGGCTTCCACTGCGCAGGTGGAAGGGCTTGCGGCGGCACTGGAACAAGTGTCGGAACATCCCATTGCCCGCGCGTTCCATCCGCTGACCGCCAGCGGCGATGTTGCGAGTATTCGCGTGATTCCGAATGAAGGTGTGCACGGTATCTGGAATGGCGCCGAGATCCGCATCGGCAAGCCCGGGTTCGCCGGTGCGCTGCTGGCAAGCCATCCCGCCGCGCCCGATGCCGGCCAGTGGGTGTTGCTGGCCACA
>JBMOPR010000161.1:0-3464 GCA_049323075.1 Pseudomonadota bacterium | reverse complement strand
TCAGGTGAAGCGATTCAGGACCGTCAGCGGCCATGGATGGCCGCTGTCGAGCCTACAGGGACGTACTTGTGGCGTGTCCTGAATCGCTTCACCTGATGCTACGCCACAGACCAAATAAAATCTGAAATCCGGGCATACACAAAAACGGTACGGATACACATGCTCCTGATCCGAATGGCACAACCTACCGACCTGCCAGATCTCATCAAGCTGGCCAACACCTCCGGCGGCGGCCTCACCACTCTGCCGCAGGACGAAGTCGTGCTCGCCCGCAAACTGCAGCGCGCCGACCACACCCGCCAGCACCTGCAGCAACCCGGCGACGGCTTGTTCCTGTTTGTGCTTGAAGACACCGACACGCAAAAAATCATCGGCATCAGCGGCATCGAAACCGCCGTCGGCCTCACCCAGCCCTGGTACACCTACAGCGTCGGCACCATCGTTCACGCCTCCACCGAACTGAATATTTACCACCAGTTCCCCACCCTGTTCCTCACCAACGACCACACCGGCTGCTCCGAACTCTGCTCGCTGTATTTGCATCCTGATTACCGCCGTCATCAAGCCGGCGCACTGCTGTCAAAATGCCGCTTCCTGTTCATCGCCAGCCAGCGTCATCTGTTCGCCGACAAAACCATCGCCGAACTGCGCGGTTATATCGATCACCACGGCCTGTCCCCGTTCTGGGAAGGACTCGGCCGTCATTTCTTCGACATGGATTTTTCAGACGCCGATTACCTGTCCGCCGTCAGCAACAAACAGTTCATCGCCGAACTCATGCCGCGCTACCCGTTCTACACCCGCTTCCTGTCGCAGGCGGCCCGGGATGTCATCGGTCGCGAACACAGCGAAGCAAAGCCTGCGCGCGTGATGCTGGAGCAGGAAGGCTTTCGCTACGAAGGCTACGTGGATATTTTCGATGCCGGCCCAACCCTGGAAACCTACACCGACCAGATCCGCGCCGTGCACGAAAGTCACCACGCCGGCCAGCGGCAAATCGATGCGATGCAGACACGTCCACTGTTACTGGCCAATGCATCCCGCACTGATTTCCGCTGTCTGCTGCTGAACGTCGATCCATCGCCCTGGCATTGCCACAACACGGCCACTGCCTGGCAGGCCTTGCAACTGGACAGCGCACAGCAGGCACAATTGGCAACGCTCTACGCACAGGGACGCACACCATGAATCCGCAACGGCAGCCATCGCTGTATCTGAATGGTCAATGGATCGAGGGAGAAGGTGATTTCCTGCAATCCACCGATCCGGGAAAGGGTGACGTGCTGTGGCAGGGACATGCCGCCAGTGCGCAACAGGTGGACACCGCCGTCCACATTGCGCGCGCTGCATTTCCGGCGTGGCGCGACACCCCGGTCGCAACCCGCGCTGAGCACCTGCAAACCTTTGCAGCCCAGATCAAGTCCCGCCAAAGCGAACTGGCCACGCTGATCAGCCGGGAAAATGGCAAACCGCTGTGGGACGCGCAAACTGAAGTGACGGCCATGATCGGAAAAATTGCCATCTCCATCGACGCCTGGCAGCAGCGCAGCGGTGTACACAGCAAAACCACTGCGCAAGGTGAGCTGCAGCTGCGTCACAAACCCCACGGAGTCGTCGCCGTGTTCGGGCCCTTCAATTTCCCCGCTCACCTGCCCAACGGCCATATCGTGCCGGCGCTGCTGGCGGGCAATTGTGTGCTGTTCAAACCCAGTGAACTGACGCCGGCGGTGGCACAATTCACGCTACAGTGCTGGCAATCCGCCGGCCTGCCCAACGGTGTGATGAACCTGCTGCAGGGTAGCCGCGAAACCGGCGCCGCGCTGGTGAATCACCCGCAACTGGACGGCCTGTTTTTTACCGGCAGCGCACAGACCGGCCACTACCTGCACCAGCAGTGGGGCGGTCAGCCGCAGAAAATTCTGGCGCTGGAGATGGGCGGCAACAATGCGCTGATCGTCGAGCCAGTGCAGGACATCAACGCCGCACTGTTCACCGTGATCTTTTCCGCCTTCGTTTCCAGCGGCCAGCGCTGCACCTGTGCCCGCCGCCTGCTGCTGCCGGATTCGCCCTGGGGTGATGATTTTCTGCAGCAGCTGGTGCAGCGCAGCAGTGAATTGACGGTGGCGCACGGCCTCAGCCAGCCACAACCGTTCATGGGCGCGCTGATCAGCAGCGATGCAGCACGGCATCTGCAGGACGGCATCCGCCTGCTGGAATCGCTCGGTGGCCAGCTACTGCTGGCGCCCGGATTTCTCAACCACCAGCAAACCCTGATGACACCGGTATTGATTGACATGAGCCATGCCAACCAAACCTTCGACGAGGAATTGTTCGGCCCGGTGCTGCAGGTTTTCCGTTACCGCGACCGTGATCATGCCATTGCCCAGGCCAACGCCACGCGCTTCGGGCTGGCTGCGGGCCTGATCAGTGACGACAGCGCAGCATTCGATTATGGTTATCGCCACCTGCGTGCCGGCATCGTCAATTTCAACAAGCCGCTCACCGGTGCCAGCAGTGAAGCGCCTTTCGGCGGCATCGGCGCCAGCGGCAATCATCGCCCCAGCGCGTACTATGCCGCCGACTACTGCGCTTATCCGGTCGCCACTCTGCGCAGTGACGTGCCTCAATGTCCCCCTCAAATGCCACCGGGAATGCCCGCATGCCTTATGTCGAAGTGAATTTCGATGGCCTGGTGGGCCCCACCCACAATTACGCCGGTCTGTCGTTCGGCAACCTGGCGTCCACCCGCAATCGTGAAGCCATTTCCAATCCCCGCGCCGCCGCCTTGCAGGGGCTGGAAAAAATGAAACTGTTGTTGGACCTCGGCATTCCGCAAGGCGTGATTCCGCCGCAGCCGCGTCCGCATTTTGCCGCGCTGCGCCGGCTGGGTTTTACCGGCAGTGAATCCCAGTTGCTGGAAAAGGCATGGAAAAAGGCGCCGGACATTTTTTCTGCCTGCTGTTCGGCGTCCTCCATGTGGACCGCGAACGCGGCGACTGTGGCGCCGTCCTGCGACACCACCATTGGCAAAATGCTGTTCACACCCGCAAACCTGCTGGCGAATTTTCATCGCAGCATCGAAGCCGTCAGCACGCAGAAAATACTGCAGGCGATCTTCGCCGACAGTGACGTGTTTCAGATCAACGAGCCACTGCCGGGTTTTGCCGGCCTGTCCGACGAAGGCGCCGCCAACCACATGCGCCTGTGCGCTGAAGACAACAGCAACGGCCTGCACATATTTGTGTACGGCGCCGAAAACCACCGCCCTGCACACGCCAGCCAGCGCTTCCCTGCCCGGCAGACATTGGCCGCGAGCCGCGCGGTTGCGCGCCTGAACCAGCTGCGGGAAGACCGCGTGATCTTCGTGCGGCAGAATCCTGAAGCAATCGATGCGGGCGTTTTTCACAACGATGTGATCGCCGTCAGCCACCGCAATCTGTTGCTCTGTCACGAACGCGCCTTCG
>JBMOPR010000160.1:0-3467 GCA_049323075.1 Pseudomonadota bacterium | reverse complement strand
CTCCAACGAAGTGACCCGTGCAGTGGTGCTGGAAATGGCTGAACGTCTGACAGCAGGCCCGGCACCCGAAACGGTGACGTTGCAGCTGGAAGGCACTTACGCATCCGGCATTTTTGCCCAGGGCGCCGCAGAAATCGTTGCACACGATCACGACCATCAGCGTATTTTCGTCGTGAACGCCCAGGCAGCGGTGGTGGATGTGCTGGACGCCTCGACGCCTTCTGCGCTGGCCAAAATCGGCAGCATCAATGTGAAGGCGGCAGGTCCCGGCCTGGGCGCAGCAAACAGTGTGGCTTATCGCGATGGTCTGCTGGCGGTGGCGATAGAAGCGGAAAATAAACAGCAAAATGGATTTATCGCGCTGTACAACGCCAGCGACCTTAGTCTGCTGGGTCTGTTCGAAGCGGGCGCGCTGCCAGACATGATTACGTTTACATCCGACGGCAAGAAAATCCTGACGGCGAACGAGGGTGAACCCAGCGCGGACTATACCGTTGATCCGGTGGGCAGCGTCAGCATCGTTGATCTGAACAATGGCATCGCGGCGGCAACGGTTTCGACCGTGGGTTTTGCGGATTTCAATGTCGGTGGCAGCCGTCATGCGGAACTGCCGGCAGCCGTGCGGGTGTTTGGCCCGGGCGCCAGCGTGGCGCAGGATCTGGAGCCGGAATACATCGCGCTGTCGGCTGATGGAAAAACTGCCTGGGTATCGTTGCAGGAAGCCAATGCGCTGGCGGTGATCGATGTGGACAGTGCCAGCGTGCAGTCCATCGCGTCGCTGGGGTTCAAGGATTTTTCCATCGCCGGCAATGAACTGGATGTACGCGACCGTGACAGCCTGCTGCAATTCGGTAAATGGAAAAATCTGAAAGGCGTGTACATGCCGGATGCGCTGGCGGCCTACGGCTGGAATGGTGGCACCTATCTGGTGAGCGCCAACGAAGGTGACAGCCGCGACTATGCCGGTTTCAGCGAGGAGTCCCGTGTCGGTGCGTTGAACAGCGCAGGCAAACTGAGCCCGGCGCTGAGTGCGCTGGCGTCCAATTCCAAACTGGGCCGGCTGAAAGTCACCAGCACACTGGGGCAGGACGAAAACGGCATCTACCAGAACCTGTACGCGTTTGGTGCCCGTTCATTCTCGCTGTGGAATGCGCAAGGCCAGCAGGTATTTGACAGCGGTTCCGATCTGGAGCGCATCACGGCGGAACATTTCCCCGCGACATTCAACGCTTCCAACGATGACAATAGTTTTGACAGCCGCAGCGACGACAAGGGCCCGGAACCGGAAGGTCTGGCGATTGGCAAGGTGAAAGGGCAGCTGTTCGCGTTTGTTGGCCTGGAGCGGATTGGCGGTGTGATGGTGTATGACATTACCAACCCTTTTGGACCGCAGTTTGTAACGTACCTGAACAACCGTAATTTCGCGGTGCCAGTGAATACTGCCGAGGCAGGGGATCTGGGTCCGGAAGGACTGACCTTTGTGCCGGGGGAAAACATGGCGGATGGGATTGCGCGGTTGATCGTGGGGAATGAGGTGAGTGGAACGACGTCGGTTTATCGGGTTGAATGAGCCTGACAGAGCAGGTGGCCAATTCCGGTGCCTGCGGTTGGATTCCAGTTCTGAAAGCATAAATGGCCGGAGCAAATCCGGCCATTTATGGGTTTTCGCAAGTATCACATTCAATGATTACTGCAACTCAAACCTGACCAGTTCCAGCTGGAATTCATCGGCATCATCGATCTGATGCACTTTCACCGGAATGGCGGGGTATTCCTTGTGGAGCCAGATCTCCGTCTTGCGCTTGGGATTGGCGTGCAGGCGTTTCAGGTGCCAGGTGGGAATTTTGCCCAGCTCAGTTTCCAGCACCGGCTGATCGATCAGTTCCAGCTGATTGGCTTCGATGCCTTTCTTGTCCGCTTCCAGGTATTCAATGGCGGGCTGGCCCGCCAGCAGCAATTGCGCCAGCACAATGCTGCCGGACAGCGGATCCTGCGCGCCTGCCTGCAGATTGAATTGCCCGGTTTCGCCTTTGTAATCGAAGCTGGCCAGATTGCGATCCCAGTCGAAGTCCAGGCTTACCTTGCGCCGCTTCATGAAGGTGCCACGGTCGGAGCGGTACAGTTGCGGTTGCAGCTGGCCGTTTGCCAGGGTGAATTCACTGGTTTCCTGCAGCGTGTAGATCAGCGCCTCGGCCGTGTATTGCAGGCGGTAGCGGCCGCCCCCCAGTGCCTTCAGTTCACGCGCGCCCAGATCGCCCACGGCGAATCCGTTGGCACGGCCCTTGTAATGGGCGGTGAAGGGTTGCAGTGCATTCTTGGCGGTAGTTTCTGCACTGGCAGTCAGCGCCACGCCTGCCAGCAGCAGGGCGATCAGAATTCGGGAAAGCGTCAGCATCAGGGTGCCTCGGTCAGATCAAGTCCATTTAACGGTAGCGGCTTGCCGTTCAGCAGGGCGCCATTGTCGGTGAGTTGCAGTTGCCCGGCGCAGAACAGCTTCACACAGGCGGGATAAAGCCGGTGCTCCAGCCGCTGTACCTTGGCTGCCAGCGTGTCGGCGGTGTCGTCTGCGGCGATGGCCACGCGGGCCTGTCCGATCACGGCACCGCCATCCAGTTCGCAGCTGACAAAATGCACACTGCAGCCGTGTTCCTTCTCGCCGGCTTCCAGCGCGCGGGCGTGGGTATTCAGGCCCTTGAACTTGGGCAGCAGGGAAGGGTGAATGTTCAACAGCCGGCCGGAAAAATGCTGCACGAAGCCGTCGGTGAGAATGCGCATGAAGCCCGCAAGCACCACCAGCGCCGGCTGGAACTGCTCGATTGTTGCCTGCAGTGCGGCATCGAATGTGTCGCGGCCGGAAAATGTCCGGTGATCGATCACAACCGTGTGCAGGCCATGCTGCTGCGCCCGCTCCAGACCTTTGGCGTCCGGACGGTTACTGATGACAGCGGCAATGCGGCCATTGATCTCGCCGCGTTC
This sequence comes from Pseudomonadota bacterium, assembly GCA_049323075.1. GTDB lineage: Bacteria > Pseudomonadota > Gammaproteobacteria > Pseudomonadales > Ketobacteraceae > Ch67. The sequence continues at coordinate 491 of JBMOPR010000160.1, read as the reverse complement.
AACCGCGTCGATGATGGCCTGCAGGTTGGTGCCGCTGCCGGAGATGAGTACAACGATGTTGACAGGGTTCATGGACGGATCAGATGCCGCCCAGAATGGTTTCCGGTTCCTGCTGTTCGCTGGCCACGATCTGGCCCACCACCCAGGCTTTTTCACCCAGTTTAGCCAGCGCCTGCAGGGTTTTGTCGGCCTGATCGGCGGCCACGCAGACCACCATGCCCACGCCGCAGTTGAAGGTGCGGTACATTTCGCGGCTGGCCACGTTGCCGTTCTGCTGCAGCCATTTGAACACGGCCGGCAGTTCCCAGGATTTCGTATCGATCACGGCGTTGGTGAATTCCGGCAGCACGCGCGGCACGTTCTCCAGCAGACCGCCGCCGGTGATGTGGGCCAGCGCTTTTACTTCCACCTGTTCGATCAGTGTCAGCAGGTTCTTCACGTAAATGCGGGTGGGTTCCATCAGCAGCTGGCTGACGGGTTTGCCGTCCAGG
>JBMOPR010000159.1:0-3484 GCA_049323075.1 Pseudomonadota bacterium | reverse complement strand
GGCACTGCGCACCAGTGTTTGCACTGTGGAAAGATTGCGGGCCAGCGACAGTTGCTGGATGACATGCAGCAGGAATTCCATGCTGCTGGAAAAATGAAACCCCTGCAGGTCCGTGTGGACAGGACTTTCATTGGCCATGATTGCGAGCTCTTGGCGTTGATGTTGTTTTGCGCACAGCCTGCCTTCCCTGCATTTGGATGGGACAAACGCCGCAGGCCACCGTGTTGCCCATAATAGCGTTGGATGCCGTCGTGTGATTGGATTCATTTTTTCTTAGCAGGCCGTTTTTTTAGTGCGAACAGGCATGAGAAGGGCAAATTGCAGATGCAGCGGATCACGCCGGGCGGCTAGCGCATCTGCCTGCGCACTACGGTGTTGGTTCGTCAGCCATGGACTCGATGCCTTCAGCTGGCGATCAGGTCCGGTATCTGGTCCAGCGCGGCAATTTCCTGCGCCGCGCCCAGCTTGATGGCTTCCTTCGGCATGCCGAACACCACGCAGGACGCTTCGTCCTGGGCAATGGTGCGGGCGCCGGCATTGCGCATTTCCAGCAAACCGCGCGCGCCGTCGTCGCCCATGCCGGTCATGATCACGCCGACGGCATTGCGGCCCACCTGCTTGGCCACCGAGCGGAACAGCACGTCCACCGACGGACAATGCCGGTTCACCACCGGACCGCGAAACACCTTGGCAATGAACTGGGCGCCGCTGCGCTGCACTTCCAGATGATGGCCGCCCGGTGCAATCAGCGCACGGCCCGCCAGCACGCGGTCGCCACTCTCGGCTTCCTTCACTTCGATCTGGCACACGGTGTTGAGACGGTCGGCAAACGCAGCGGTGAATTTTTCCGGCATGTGCTGCACCACCACAATGCCGGGGCAGGTGCGCGGCAGGCGGGTGAGCACTGCCTCCAGTGCCTGGGTGCCGCCGGTGGACGTGCCGATGGCCACCAGACGATCGGTGGTGCGCGCCAGGTTGACCAGATCGGCGTTGCTCTTGTGCACGGGCCTGACGGCAGCCTGGGCCGTGCCACTACGGCGGGGCAGGTGCGCGGCAGCCGCGGCGCGAATGATCTGCCAGAATTCCTGTTTGGTATCTTCCAGAAAGCCTTTCACTCCCAGCTGCGGTTTGGTCACCACGTCCACGGCGCCGGCGGCCAGTGCCTGTACCGTAAGTTCGGCGCCCTTTTCTGCCAGCGACGAGCAGATCACCACCGGCGTCGGTCGCTCGCTCATGATCTGGCGCAGAAAGGTGAGGCCATCCATGCGCGGCATTTCCATGTCCAGCACGATCACGTCAGGCCATTTTTTTTCCATGTGATGACGGGCGAAAATCGGATCGGACGCGACCGCATATACCTGCATGTCCGGCGCCTCGTTCAGGATCGCCTGCATCACCTGGCGCACCACGGCGGAATCATCGACCACGAGTACTTGTATCGTCATAGCGGTGTCTCCGGAGCGGATTCGATCGGGTAACGTTTGAGCGTGATGTGGCCGCTGGCCAGGTCCAGCAGGATGTTGCGACTGAAGCAGCCGCACAGGTTCTGCCGGCTGGGTTTGAGCTGGTGCCGGTGCAGCCATTGCACGGCGAATTCCACGTTGATTTCACCGATCCGGGACTGCGCCTTGCCGCTGAACATGTCACTGCCGCCGAAGCAGCCGATCTCGTATTCCTGCAGCGGTGCGTAGCGCTCCGCCTGGTGCCGCAGATAGGCGAGCGCGAAAATGCCATAGCGGGTATCCGGCCGGTCCTGCGCCGCGTGGCCCGGCGGGCGCGGCAGCAGGTAGTGGCAGAGACCACCCCAGCGCAAGGACGGATGCCATACGGTGACGGCAACGCAGGAACCCAGCAGGGTGGAAACCCGGGACGGTGCGCGACCGAAAAACCATTCGCCCGGGTGTACCAGAAGGGGCGCTTCAGTGTTGTCCACGCCGGCCTCCCTGTAGCTGGTAGACGGCGGGCGCCAGCACGCGGAATTCGCTGTCGATTCCCTGCAGGCTTTCCGAATGGCCCACGAACAGCCAGCCATCCGGTTGCAGCACCCGCGCCACCCGGTTCAGCACATCGCGCTTGGTGGCTTCATCGAAATAGATCATCACGTTGCGCAGGAACACCAGATCGAAACGACCCAGCTCCGGCAGCGGCCGGTTCAGGTTCACCTGCTGGAAGCGCACGCGCTCGCGCAGTTCCGGCACGATGCGCAGGCAGCCCGTGTAGGGCCCGGTGCCCTTGCGACAGAAACGCTGGCGGTAGGCCGGCGGAATCTGCTCGGTGCGCTGATCGCGGTAGATGCCACGACGGGCCTTGTCCAGCACGCTCTGGTTGACGTCGCTGGCCACCAGTTCCCAGGGCCCGGCGCGCCGGTCCATCAGCAGCATGGCGAGGCTGTAGGGTTCCTCGCCGGTGGAAGATGCTGCGCTCCACACCCGCAACGTCCGGCGGGAATCGAAGCCGGGCAGGATGGTGTCGCGCAGAAATTCGAAATGGCGGGGCTCGCGGAAAAAATAGGTTTCGTTGGTGGTGAGCAGTTCCAGCACCTGGTTCAGTTCCACCTGCTCGTCCGGCTGGTTGATCAGACGGTAGTAATCGCTGAAACAGCTGAGCTGGCGCGCCTGCAACCGTTTCCACAGGCGGTGACTCACCAGGGCTTTTTTCTGGTCCGGCAAAAAAATGCCGAGCCGGTCCTGCAGCATGCGCTGGAACAGGCGGAATTCCTTGTCGTTGGGAACTGCGATGCCATTGTTACTCACCATGCCGCCTGCTTCAGTTGAGGCGAACAACGTTGACGGGCGCCGAACCGGTGATGCTGGCACGCAGCACAACGGTCAATAACACCGGCAGTGAGATCACGCCGGTTTTGAAATAGTGCCCCGTGAGTGGTTTCATCAAGCGTCCCTTTTCCATTTCAATCGAATCGGATGAAGTGTCTGTCATCGTCGTCGCGGCCGCCACTACCGGTCATGGGCACCACTCTGGCTTTCTGTGCACGTTGCACCATGGCCGCCGGTTGCGCAGCAGCGCGGCTGTTGAGTTTGAAATACCCCACACATTCCTGCAGGCGCAGCGCCTGTGCACTCATTTCCTCGGCGGTGGAACTGAGCTGTTCCGACGCGGCGGCATTCTGCTGCAGGGTCTGGCTCACCTGGCCGATGGCGGAATTGATCTGGTGCACGCCGGTAGCCTGCTCCGCAGACGCCGCCGCAATTTCCTGCACCAGATCGGCCGTCCTGCTGATGGAGGGCACCATGTCGTTCAGCAAGCGGCCTGCCAGGTCCGCCCGCTTTACGCTTTCGGTGGCCAGCTGCCCGATCTGTTGCGCCGCCACCTGGCTGCGTTCTGCCAGTTTACGCACCTCCGACGCCACCACCGCGAATCCGCGCCCGTGTTCACCGGCACGGCCGGCTTCGATGGCCGCATTCAGTGCCAGCAGATTGGTCTGGTAGGCGATATCGTCGATCATGCTGATACGCTCGGCGATCTG
>JBMOPR010000158.1:0-3484 GCA_049323075.1 Pseudomonadota bacterium | reverse complement strand
CTTTATAAGGGGCATAACGCATGGGAGGGTCAAGCAGCGTGGTGGATTTCAGCACGCTGCGCTGGTGTGAAAAGGTGAGGAACGAACGGTGGCCGTGATATGCGCCCATGCCGCTTTCACCCACGCCGCCAAACGGCAGATTCGCGTTGGCAATGTGCATCAGCGTGTTGTTGACGCAGCCGCCGCCGAACTGGATGTTGGCCAGCACTTCCTGCTCCACATCGCGGCTTTCCGTGAACAGGTACAGCGCCAGCGGATGGCTGGGCTGCTTCTTCACGTGCTGATACACCTCGCTGAGGGAGTTGTAACTGATGATGGGCAGCACGGGTCCGAAGATTTCCTCTTTCATCACCGCATCATCCAGCGTCACGTTCTTCAGCAGCGTGGGTGCGATGTACAGCTCCTTTGCATCGGTCTGGCCGCCGGCCAGCACCTTGGCGGGATCGATCAGCGCTTTTACCCGTTCGAAATGCCTGCTGTTGATCATGCGGCCCAGATCCGGGCTTTTCTGCGGATCACTGCCGTAGAAATCCTTCAGCGTCTGCACCAGCTTGCGTTCGAACTCATCCTTTATGGACGCGTGCACGAACAGGTGATCCGGCGCGATGCAGGTCTGGCCCACGTTCATGAACTTGCCTGCCAGAATGCGCCTGGCGGCCACATCCAGTTTGGCGTCGCTGTGCACGATGGTGGGGCTCTTGCCGCCCAGTTCCAGCGTCACGGGGGTCAGGTATTTCGCCGCTTTCGCCATCACGATCTTGCCAACGCGCGGGCTGCCGGTGAAGAAGATATGGTCGAACTGCTCTTCCAGCAGGGCGTCGGTGACTTCGGTACTGCCCAGGAAAATCTGGAACACATCCGGCGAGAAGAATTCCTTCGCCATTTTCTCCATGACCTTGGCGGTCTGCGGATTCAGCGACGAGGGTTTCATGATCACCGTGTTGCCCGCCGCCAGCGCGCCGATCAGGGGCTGGATGCACAGCACAAACGGGTAGTTGTAGGGCCCCATGATGAACACCACGCCCTGGGACGTGTACTCAATCCGGCTGCGGCCGGGCTGGGCCAGCAGCGGCGTGCCCACTTTCTTGGGCTGCATCCACTTTTTCAGGTGCTTGAGGGTGTGGTTCAACTCCTCCATCGCCGTGCTCATTTCCACGTAGGCTTCCAGCGGCGGACGGCCGATGTCGGCCTTCAGTGCGGCTTCCACCTCGTCGGCGTACTTCAGCATGGCGGCTTTCAGCTGCTTGAGCTGCTGCAGGCGGAACTCGTAACTGCGGGTGGCGCCGGATTCGAAAAAGGCCCGCTGGCGGGAGACGGCCTGGCTGGCCCAATCGGCACGGGCTTGGGTTTGGGTGGCTGCATTCATGGGGGTCCGCTCCTTGTTTTTGGTAGCGTGATCCAATCATGACTGGCGCGTCACCGCAATTGCCGGGGTGCTCAAGTTGGGTGACCAAAACGGTCAGCGCGGGCTGGACCGGTGCCGGGCTGGCCCACCAATGCCCGATCGTTTCCTGTTCAGGAACGAATCCAGGCCGGCAGCCAGTCGGCCGGCACTGACTCAGGACAGTGTTCTGTCCCTGAACGGAATATCCTGCTTCTTCTGGTTCCGCTCCAGCGAAATGCGCTGGTTTTTCGTGCCCATCACCCGCCGCTGCCACATCCGTTCCGCCCGCAGCGCGGCACCGTCCAGTGCACGCCAGGCTTCCTGCAGCAGGAATTTGCCCGCGCCCACCGCGTCCGGCGAACGCACCGAAATTTCTGCCACCAGATTTTTTGCATGCGTTAACGGATCGTCACTCACGTGGGTCACCAGGCCCAGCGCTTTGGCATCCACACCCTCGATCACGCGGCCGGTCATGGTGATTTCCTTCGCCACATCGATCGGCATCAGTTCGCGCATCAGTGCCACGCCACCCATGTCCGGCACCAGACCCCACTTGGCTTCCATCATCGACAGTTTTGCATCTGGCGTGCAGATGCGGATGTCAGCGCCCAGGCCCAGCTGCAGCCCCGCGCCAAAACAGTTGCCGTGGATCACCGCGATTACCGGCACCGGCACTTCGCGCCAGCCGATGCTCCAGGTCTGAAAATTGTTGCGGACCGGCCACCACAGTTGTAGGTAGCTGGTGAGAGCCTTCATCGGCTGCCCCAGCACGCTTTTGAAATCCAGCCCGGCGCAGAACGACGGCCCGTCGCCGAGAATGATCACTGCGCGGATGTCCTTCAGCTTGCGCACCTGCTTCTGCGCCGCGATCACTGCTTTCAGCATTTCCATGTCCATGCCGTTGTGCTTGTCGGCCCGGTTGAGGGTGACATAGGCCACCGTGCCGTCCACCTGGACGCGAACCCGCTCACTCATGGCAACACTCCTGCTTCATCAAAAAAAGATGACGGAAGGCTACACCGCCGCCGCTCCGCTGGGAAAAAATTTTTCATCCGGCGTGTAAACCGATTCCGCCGTCGCGCGTTAAACGTCACAGAGGCCGCGCAAACCGCTGCCGGAAGCCACCACCCCCAACCGTGCTTTGAAGGAGTAAACCCATGAAAATCCGCCATTTGATGCTGGCTGTTGCCCTGACCACAAGTTGTATCGTACCGGTCGCCCATGCCGAGCGCGCGGCCAAACACCCACGCCACAGCTACAGCGCTGACGTGACCCGCACTTATGGCAACGGCAAAACCGTCAACCGCCACACCGAGCAGACGGCCACCGCCACCGGCTTCAACCGCAGCAGCACCATGACCGGCTCCGACGGCAGAACCGCCAGCCGCAACGTCAGCGCCAACCGCGATGCCGAAGCCGGCACCTACACCAAAAGCATCAACGGCACCCGCATGAACGGCGACACCTATTCCGGCGAGCGCGTCACCCAGCGAACCGACGACGGTTACACCCGCAGCAGCACCCGCACCAATGCCAGCGGCGAAACCGCCAGCAAGCAGGTGAGCGCCGTCGTGGACAGGGAAAACGGCACGCTCACCAAGAACATCAGCGCGACCGGTTTCAATGGTGAAACGCACAGCGCCACCGTGGTGAAAACCTACAGCAAGGGTGACGCTACCGGGTCGGCGCAGAACTGAGGGCAAGGGCGCGGAAGCGGACGATGCTAGACTGCAGTGATCCCAGGTTCGGCCATCACGCCATGACGCAGACTGTCACACCGTTAAGCCTCGACGGCTTTCTTGCCAGCGTGGAACGCCGTGCCTACCGCATGGCGTTGCTCGCCACGCGCCAGCCCGCCGATGCGCTCGACATCGTGCAGGATGCGATGCTGAAACTGGTGGACCGCTATCGTCACGCGCCCCACGCCGAATGGCCGCTGCTGTTCCAGCGCATCCTGCAAAACCGTATTCTCGACTGGCACCGGCGCCAGACCCGCAGCAAGCGCTGGTTTGTTTTTGCGGCACCGGTGAACGAGGATGCAGCGGCAGAAAAGGATGCGCTGGACGACATCGCCGACGAGCGCGAACAGGACCCGCCGGA
>JBMOPR010000157.1:0-3486 GCA_049323075.1 Pseudomonadota bacterium | reverse complement strand
CCGGAAAAAGTGACTACTGCGCTGAGCGGCAATCCGCATGTGCTCACCCGCGCGGCCTACCATCTGGGCAATCGCCACGTGCCGTTGCAGATTGGTAACGGCTGGCTGCGTTACCAGCATGATCATGTGCTGGATGACATGGTGATGGGGCTGGGGTTGCTGATAAAGGTAGAACAACAGCCATTCGAGCCGGAAGACGGCGCCTATGCCGGGCAGGGGCATTCACATGGGCATGACCATTCGCACGGACATTCCCATTCCCACGAGCATGAACATGACCACCACCACAACCACTGATACCAGTGTGTTGCAGTGGCTGCAATTGCTGCAGCTGGCGAGCCCGTCGCTGCCGATCGGTGGTTTTGCCTGGTCGCAGGGACTGGAAGGCGCCATTGAGCACGGCTGGCTGAAAAACGAAGCGGATTTTGCCGGCTGGGTGAGTGGTGTGTTGCAGCATGCCTTTGCATGGCAGGAAATTCCGTTGCTGGTGCGTTTGCATGCCGCCGCGAGTGCAGATGACCTGTCCACGCTGACACATTGGAATCAAATGGCGCTGGCGTTGCGCGAAACCGCCGAGCTGCGTCAGGAGGATGTGCAGATGGGCGGCGCGCTGCTGAAGCTGATGCGCGATCTGGCATTTCCGCAGGCGCACGCATGGTCGTATAAAGAAATCAGCTATGTCGCGGCGTTTGCCATTGCCTGTGCGCAACACCGGATTCCGCTGCAGCCGTCCGCCACCGGTTTTGTCTGGAGCTGGCTGGAAAACCAGATTGCCGCTGCACTGAAACTGTTTCCACTGGGGCAGACGGCAGGGCAGCGGGTGTTCCAGCGGGTCGCACCGCAGATTGAACCGGTGATCGTGCAGGCGCTGCAGGTGGGCGATGACGAGATTGGCTTCAGCTTGCCGGGCCTGGTGCTGGCCAGCATGCAGCATGAAGAGCAGTACAGCCGGCTGTTCCGGTCGTAAATGAACAAGCGATCTAAAACGCTATCGTGGCGCCCGAGCGGGGATTGAATTATACCTTCTGTTTTTTTCCTGAATATTTGCGAGAACAATAATGCCCAAACAAACCCTGCGCGTCGGTATCGGCGGCCCGGTTGGCTCCGGTAAAACAGCCCTCACCCTGCGTCTGTGCGAAGCCATGCGCGACGATTTCAACATTGCTGTCGTCACCAACGACATCTACACGCGGGAAGACGCCGAATTCCTCACCCGCAATCAGGCCCTCACACCCGACCGCATCATCGGTGTTGAAACCGGCGGCTGCCCCCACACGGCGATCCGCGAAGATGCCTCCATGAACCTCGCCGCCGTGGCCGAGCTCAACGACCGCTTCGCCGATCTCGATGTCATCTTCATCGAAAGCGGTGGCGACAACCTGGCCGCCACCTTCAGCCCAGAGCTGTCGGACCTCACCCTGTACGTGATCGACGTGTCCGCCGGTGACAAAATCCCTCGCAAGGGTGGCCCTGGCATCACCAAATCCGATCTGCTGGTCATCAACAAGATCGACCTGGCCCCCCTGGTCGGCGCGTCGCTGGAGGTCATGGACCGCGACGCAAAAAAAATGCGTGGCGAAAAGCCTTTTCTGTTCACCAACATGAAAGAGAAAAAGGGATTGGGCGATATCATCGCGTTCATCTGCGAAAAAGGAATGCTGCGCTGATCCGCAGCCTTCCCGTTTTTGGAACGCAACAGTCGCACAAATAGTTCTGGAGCAACTATATTTGCGTTGCAATGTCCCGTTAGAATTCGGTTGGAAATGGAGTTCAACCACACAGGGATGTTGTTATGCTGCCGTCTGCTTGCTGCAAGGCGCACTTTCGAGCGCGCGCAATTGTTTCCGCATTTATTTCGATTCTGCTTTTCGTCGCAACGCTGTCTGAATCGGTTGCCGCCACCTATGACTATATTGTGGTCGGCGCCGGCGCGGGTGGTGGTCCGCTGGCCTCCCGGCTGGCGGAGCGGGGTTTCAGCGTGCTGCTGCTGGAGGCCGGCGATCTCAAATCCGAGGACATGAACTACCTGAAGATCCCGGCGCTGCACCCGAAAGCCAGCGAGCGCAGCGGTCTGTCCTGGCGCTATATGGTGGAGCACTATTCCGATCTGCAGCGTGCGAAACTGGACAGCAAGCGCTGCCCCGGCCCGGCAGGTTGTGTCACCGCTAATGGAACGCTCAATGGGGTTTTCTATCCGCGGGGCGCCACGGTGGGGGGATCAACGGCCGTCAACGCAATGATCTCGGTGCTGCCCCACGACAGCGACTGGAACCATATCGCCAGCATTACCGGCGACAGTTCCTGGAGCGCCCCTGCCATGCGGGAATATTTCATCCGCATCGAGCGCAATGAAAATGGCCGTGGCAACGGCGAAGGCCATGGCACCAGCGGCTGGTATTCCATCAATCACAACGCGTTTCTCACCACACTGCCTAACGGCGAAATTCAGCCTACGTTACCCACAGAAGTGCTCGGCAGTTATACCGCGCTGCTGACGGGTGGTTCCCTCGCGGCGGAAATTGGCACGGTGGATTATGGTCTGGTGGATTTTCCGTTCAAGGATATAAACCGCCTGCGTGCGACCTCGATTCCGCCTATTACCAATTTCCTGAATCCGAATGATCCGGGCTATCGAACCGCGCCGTTGCCGAAGGAGCCGTTGGGGCTTTATCAGGTGCCGGTGGCAGTCAATACCTATGGACAGCGGTCCAGTGTCGCCGACCGCATCATGAGTGCGCTGGTCAACCATTATCCCTTGACGCTACAGACGAAATCGCTGGTGACCAGGGTGCTGTTCGATCCCGCTTCAACCCGGCCGAAAGCGATCGGCGTGCAATACCTCAGTGGCGCCAGTCTTTACCGGGCGGACCGTCTGGCCAATCCGGCGGCGGCCATGCCGGCGGCCACGTCGGTTTACGCCAGAAAAGAAGTCATTCTATCGGCCGGTGCTTTCAACACACCCCAGCTGCTGATGTTGTCCGGTATCGGCCCGGCCCCGGTTCTCAACCGGTTCAACATTCCGGTGCGCGTGGCGCTGCCGGGGGTGGGCCAGAATCTGCAGGACCGCTACGAGGTGCCGGTGATCGTCAAACGCCGCACGATCGCCGAGCCGCAACAGCCGATCAATTTTCCGGCCCTGGCCAACTGCAGTTTCAATCCAGGGGTGTCGGATGACTGCCTGACACAGTGGTCGTTCAACAGCCTCGGTGTATACACGCAGCCCGGGGTGGTGGAAAGCATCGTCAAGAAATCCACCGAAATGAACCTGCAGCTGCAGGAAATCAGCGACACGAACCCTGAAAAGGATCCGGATCTTTATATCTTCGGTCTGGGCGGCACGTTCAAGGGCTACTACCCGGGTTACAGCGGGCAGACCTTTGATCCGGATAACCAGTTCACCTGGCTGGTGTTGAAAGGGCATAGCAGCAACAAGGGTGTGGTGGAGCTGCGCAGTGCCGATCCCCGCGACACGCCCATCATCAACTT
>JBMOPR010000156.1:0-3491 GCA_049323075.1 Pseudomonadota bacterium | reverse complement strand
CAGCACGAAATGACAGGAGGTGTATTGTTCGCCCCGTACGGGTTTGGGTTTTACCAGCCCCACGATGCGCATGCGCATCCCCGTTGCGGACAGATCCGCCATGGTGCCGGTGATAGGCGGTTTTTCGGCGTGGGTGAGGGCTACCTTGATAGGATGCGCCTGGCTCATCTTCACCCGGAATGAATCCCGCAGCTGAACCTGCTCCACGCCCCGAGGAAAATCAAACAGGTGCTTGGGCCCGGTTTCGTCCTCGATCTGCTTTTTCCAGCTTGCCTCGAACTGGTGACGGATACCCTGATGTGTCAGGGAAAACTGCACGGAGCAGCCGGGTTGCAGGCGCTTGTTGGCCGTTTCAGGCAGGAAGCCATCGGTTACGAAAATCCGTTGCTTGTCGTCAACATGAATCACCCCTGTGGACAGCTTTTCCGGCTTTTTCTGGTGGTCTTCCAGAATAACGGCTGTCAGCAGATGGTTGTCGGTCTGATATACCCGCAGCATGTTGCCAATGTCATTGGCGCTGTGCTTGATGTTGCGCGGCGAACCTTGCTTGATCTTGTCGTGGTCGCTGTTGAAAAACTTGCCCAGGATTCCGGAAAGCATGTGCTGGCGTGCCCCAATTGCAATGACACCGGTTTTTTACAGTGTAGCAGCTGGTATTCCTGCCCTGTTGCAAAAAACAGCTGCAAAATCAGTTTAGGAATTCCATTGCCCTAAGGGCCACAGGCGACATCAGGCGGTGGCCAGCACCCGGTGGTTGGCGCCCATGTCACGCCGGCCGTTGGCGCGGTAGATGCTGGGTTGGTTGTGAGTGCCCCGTATCACCTGCATCAGGCGCTCCATCGCAGTCTGGGAGTGCGCCAGAATTTTGCCATTGACCCGGTTCAGGCGGGCGCAGGCACCCAGCGTGTCGGATAACTGTTCCCAGCAGCGGCTGTACTTTTCTCTCCAGGCGGACGGCACATGTTTGAGAAATTCAAAGAAGCCGTCTCGATCAGCGTTGAAGCCCATGCTGGCCATCAGCTGTTTGCGTTCATTGTCGGTCTGGTCAAGTTGCACCAGCACCTGCGTCTTTTCCTTGATGATGCGTTGGTAGGCAGGATATTGCCGTTGCTCCAGGCCGGATTTTTCCTCCTGCAGCAGCGCCTTCAGCTGCTGGGCCAGCACTAGATCCTGCTCCATAACCTGCAGAAGTTGTTGGGCAATTTTGGGGGATACGTTGACAGACATTCGACACTCCATCATCAACCGGTGATCGATGCAGTGTCCTCAGCAATTATTGTGCCTGACGGTTTGCTGGCGGGGTGCAGATGGAGAGGACGGCGGGAAAGGACGGCGGGAACGTGCGGCTGGAACAGAAAGAAAATCGGGTATTGCGAAGTGCGCGGGGAAGGGCGGAAGAGCGATTGGCGAAATCAGAACAGCGAATCGCTCTCCAGCATCTTTTTGGCGATGGCGCGGGCGTCAACCTTGTAGCTGCCGTCGTTGATGGCAGCCTTCAGGGCTTCCACTTTCTCGCGGTTGACCGGTGCCTCTTTCCCGACCTGACTCTGGATGCGGTTCAGGGTCTGGGCCTGGGCGCTGATCTGGACGGTATCGCCTGCGCTTTTGCTGGGCTGCGCCGCTTCCGCAGGAGCGCTGGACTTGGTCGCTGCCACACCCTGACCTGACTTGGCCTTGTTGGCGTTCGTCTGGTTAGTGTTTAAGCCGTTGATTTCCATAGCCATTGCTGTGTGCCTTCAAAAAATGACTGCTTGCCTGACTTGTTTATCGGCAGCACCAGTTGAAACTTTAGCGAATATTTGCCGTTGTCCGCAAATGTTCCTTGTCTGCCTGCATCCTGGTTATCGGCCCGTTACAGGCTTACTTTAATCTGTCCCGGCGCCACAATCCGGCCTTCGACAATCTTGTTCGACTTGGTGTTGCGCACCTGGATCAGATCACCCATGGCACCATCCGTCAGCGCCACGCCGGAAGTGCGGATCAGGATGCCGCTGCCTTCCGCCAGGATTGCCACGTTCTCGCCCTTGCTGACCAGCCGGGCAGGGTCGACCTGCAGCGGCGTGATGATCTGGCCAGCTGAAATCGTACGCTTGGTCATGAAACCAATCAGTTCCTCGCGGGACTGAAAGTAACCTCGATGCTGGAGCGACACATCCTGTTCCTGCAGCGTCAGATCCTTGTTGCTGAGATGGGTGCCGTCCGGAATACCGGTAGCGGCCACCACCACCTGGTCAAATATCCGGATATTGCCTGCCACGTGCGTACTCCAGCGGGTGTTGCCCTCGCAGCTGGTCTTGAAGGTGAGCCGGCCGGCCAGGCGGTCGGCAGGGCGGTGCTCCACCTTGAGTGGTTGATCACACAGGGGCAGCTGCATGCGACTGTCGATCTGCTGGATATCGGATTCCACCCGGAAAAAACGTTTGCCATGCAAATCATTTACATACTGCTGGATAGCGACGCTGACCTGGGTCTGTGTCGATGGGGGTTCCGCGGTTGCCGGCAACGGCCATATCAGCCAGCAGAGGGCAAGAGCGGCCAGGTGCGCAGTGCCGGCTGGCAGCCTTCTGTGTGCGTTCGCTTTTTCCAGAGCCTTTCTGTTCATTTATTCAAATTGACCTATGCTGATTGAGCGGTACATGAAAACGCTTTAGGCGTCACCTTTTTGGCATTCGGCCTTGTAGTGATAAGCCAAGCAAAGGATGTGCCGGCAATTTGCCAACGAGTTCAGGAACGTTTGCACGGAGTGTTGTTATGGCCGGGGTGCTGGATACAGTCGACCAACGCACGAAGCTGGTGGGGCAGAACCGGCTGGAGTTGTTGTTGTTCCGGCTGGATGGCGACCAGATATATGGCATCAACGTGTTCAAGGTCAGGGAAGTGCTGCAATGCCCCAAGCTGACTGAAATTCCCCAGCGCAATCCGATTGTTCGCGGGATTGCGCATATTCGCGGTGGCACCATTTCCGTCATGGACATGAACCTGGCCATGGGTAATGCGCCGCTGGAAAACGTCAATAATTGTTTCGTCATTATTTCCGAATACAACATGGCGGTGCAGGGCTTTCTGGTGAGAGCCGTGGAAAAGATCGTCAACCTTAATTGGGAAAATATCCATCCACCACCGAAGGGAACCGGCCGCGGCAGTTACCTGACGGCGGTGACCGAAGTCGACAACAAGATTGTTGAAATCATCGATGTCGAAAAGATCCTGTCAGAAGTCTCGCCCATGCAGGAAGAGATTCCTGAAGCGGTGATCCACCGGGAAACCGTGCAATCGGCATCGGCGCGGGAGCTGGCGGTACTGATTGCCGACGATTCCAGCGTGGCGCGCAAGCAGATCAAGCGCTGCGTTGAAAAACTCGGCGTGAAAACCCATCTGGTGGCTGATGGCCGCCAGGCGCTGGAACACTTGCGCGAACTGGTTGATAACGGTGAATCCGTCAGTGATCATTATGTGCTGCTGATTTCGGACATTGAAATGCCGGAAATGGA
>JBMOPR010000155.1:0-3511 GCA_049323075.1 Pseudomonadota bacterium | reverse complement strand
TGCAACGGCATTGACCCGTGCCAGTACCAGCCTGGAACCTCTCGACATGAACCTGGTCGACGAGGCCACGCTGGGCAAACACCTGATGTTTCTGGAAGACCCCCAGGGCGTGCTGCTGCTGGATGACATCCTCACGGACGACTACCAGAGCCGCTTTGAACCGGTCTTCGTGGACACCCCCTATTTCGGCCGCACCCGTTCCACTTACTGGTTCCGTCTGCAGGTGGCGCCCAACAAGGCGAACAATCCGCGCCTGATCGAGATCGCCTATCCCCATCTCAAGTCCATCACCCTGTATGAAATGAAAGACCGCCGGCTGCTGCGCACCCTGCAGTCCGGTTATGAAAACCGCGACATGGAGCCCTACAACTGCCTGCGGTTCTGTTTCCTGATCAAGGGCAACCACGGCATCCACACGCTGTACTTCCGCATCAGTACCGATTCCCCCATGTTCGTGCCGATGGTGATGCGGGCGCCGGAAAAGCAGTTGCTGAATGAACGCATCAACATGGCGGTGGTGGCACTGTTCTACGGTGCCTTCGTGGTGATGGGGCTGTTCAACCTGTTCCTGTTCTTTTCCACCCAGGACCGCAGCTACCTGTTCTATGTGATGTACATCGTCACCCTGTTCCTGTGGACATCATCCCACGACGGCCTGCTGCGGGAGGTGCTGCTGTACCGCAACGACATGCTGTCCAGCTACCGCGTGCATTTTCTGCTGACGCTGGTGCCCATCCTGTTCGGCGCCCTGTTCTGCCAGCGTTTCCTGCGCACGGCGGAAACCATGCCGCTGCACCACCGCGTGTTCAGCTTCCTGATCCTGCTGTGTCTGGTGGACGCGGCGCTGACCCTGGTCAGTGGCCGCATCCTGCTGCCGGATTCGGTCAACCTGCTCACGGTCACCTTCTCCATTGCCGGCGTGTCGGCGAGTGTGCAGGGGTTGCGGCAGGGTCTGCGCACCGCGCGCTTTTTCCTGACGGCCTGGGTGGCGGTCATCCTTGGCTCGGTGCTGTGGGTGCTGACGCTATCCGGCGTGCTGCCCTTCAATTCGTTCACGGCGTTCAGTGTGCACATCGGCGGCCTGCTGGAAACCATCCTGCTGTCACTGGCGCTGGGGGACCGCATCAACATGCTGCAGGCCGAGCGCATCCAGCTGGAACAGGATGCCAAACGCAGGCTGGAGGATTCCAACCAGAAACTGGAGGCCAGCAACCGCTTCAAGGACGAGTTCCTGTCCACTGTCAGCCATGAACTGCGCACACCCATGAACGGCATCATCGGCGCGTCGGAACTGCTGGAACACACCGACCTGAATTCTGAACAGTACAAATACCTCTCCACCATCAATCGCTCCAGCCACGACATGCTGGGCATGATCGAGAACATCCTCACCTACACCCAGTTCGAAGCCGGCACCGCCACCGCCGCCAACCGGCCGATGAAAATCCGCCAGTTGCTGGACGAAATGACCGCCCACTACCGGGGCCGCGCTGCCATCAAGCAGCTGGAGTTCCGCCACCACATCGATCCGTCGATCCCCAGCGATCTGGCCGGCGATTACGACAAGGTGAAACTGCTGCTGGACCAGATCCTGGATAACGCCATCAAGTTCACGGACAGCGGCCATATCCGCTTCGATGTGACCGTGGATGAAGAACGCAAGCACAAGGACACCCTGTGGCTGAAATTCGTGATCAGGGACACCGGCTGCGGCGTGCCGGAATCGTTGCAGGGTGAGATTTTCAATTCCTTCAAACAGGGTGATGGCTCCATGACCCGACGCAAGGGCGGCCTCGGCATTGGCCTGGCCCTGAGCAAGCGGATCATCGACATCCTGGATGGCCGCCTGACATTCAAATCCTCGGTACTGGACGGCACGACGGTGATCCTGGCCCTGCCATTTCGCCCCTGCGCAGCCCAGGACGAACCCGCCCAGGCGGATCTGGCCGAGAGCATCAACTGCGCCAGCGTGGAAATCCTGGTGGTGGAAGACAATTATGTGAACAAGCTGGTACTGGAAGGATTCCTGAAAAAACTCGGCTTCAGCGTGCAGGCCGTGGACAACGGCAAGGAAGCCGTGGCGCTGCTGGAAAAACGCGAGTTCGATCTGGTGTTCATGGACTGCCAGATGCCGGTGATGGACGGTTTCGAGGCTACCCGCCAGCTGCGCAAGTTGCCCAATCGCAATGCCGGCATTCCCGTGGTTGCAGTAACGGCGAACGCCAATCCCGGTGACCGCGAACGTTGCCTTGCTGCCGGCATGAATGATTATCTGAAAAAGCCATTCAGCCAGCAGTTGCTGGTCAGCACGCTGAATCGCTGGCTGCAGCGCCAGCGCAATGACAGCGTGCAGGCCTGAATCAGCGCGGCAGTCGAATGCGGAAACAGGCTCCGCCCTGAGTGGACTGATCAATCTCCAGCTCGCCACCATAGGCCGACACGATGTCGGCCACTACCGCCAGACCGATCCCCTGCCCTGGCGCCTGCTCATCCCGCCGCACACCTCGCAACAGAATTGCCTGCCGGTCTTCCGGCGCGATGCCACTGCCACTGTCCTCGATCGTAATGCGAAACAGGCGCTCATCATTGGAAGCACTGATCCGGATAGGCGAGCCACCGTGTTTGCAGGCATTGTCGAGCAGGTTGCCCAGCAGTTCGAACGCATCGCCTTCATCGCAGGGAATGCGGATGCCTTCCGCCAGATTGGTTTCAAACTGCGGCGCCTTGTCGGCATACACTTTCTGCAGCACTGCGATGAGTTTCTGCACCAGTTCCTGCAAGGGCACGCCCTGTGAAGCCAGCGCCGGCGCCGTGGACAGGGCGCGTTTCAACTGATAGCTGACGATTTCGTCCATGCGCGTGATCTGCTGCTGCATCAGCGGCGCACTTTTTTCCAGATCGGACAGATCCAGTCCGCGCATCACCGCCAGCGGCG
This sequence comes from Pseudomonadota bacterium, assembly GCA_049323075.1. Classification (GTDB taxonomy): domain Bacteria; phylum Pseudomonadota; class Gammaproteobacteria; order Pseudomonadales; family Ketobacteraceae; genus Ch67. The sequence goes on along the minus strand of JBMOPR010000155.1, from coordinate 576 downwards.
TTTTCAGGCTGTGGGCCAGATCACCCAGGCTGTTCTTGTAGCGTTCGCGCAGCGTGCGCTCGTGCCCCAGCAGGCGGTTGAGGTTGATCACCACCGGCACCACTTCCGCCGGATAACGTCCGTCGATGGCGTCGCGCTCGCCGTTCTCGATGGCTTTCACTTCCGCCGCCAGCGCCGAGAACGGCCGAAAACCCCAGTACAGCAGCAGGAAGGTGATGACCACCGACGAGACAATCAGCCCGCCCAGCCAGCTCCACAGCGTGGTTTCGAAGCCACGGATCTGCGCCTCATAGGGCGCGCCGGTTTCCCACACCACAAAAGTAAACGGCAATTCCTTCTTGCGGTGTTCCCAGATGACCGTGAACATCATGCGGTAGAAGCGTTCGTTGTCTTCCGTGAATTCATCGAAGGTCCAGACGCCGGGCGGGGAATGCAGCTGGGAAAATTTGCCCTTTCCCATGTAGGACGGCGAGCGCCATACCTCCTTGCCCGCGCTCACCACGGCCGAGAACAATCCCGACTGCAGCTGGTTGAAGCGGGGCTCCGCAAGCATGTCGGGCAGATTCAACGTGCCAT
>JBMOPR010000154.1:0-3514 GCA_049323075.1 Pseudomonadota bacterium | reverse complement strand
CGACTGCAACGTTTTTTCACCCACCTGTTCGCCCTGCCCCTGCAGGCGCGGCGGCGCTTCCCCCAGGCCAGCCTTGACCGCATCCAGGACGCCATTGCCCGCAGCGAGCAACAGCATCGCGGCGAAATCCGCTTCGTCGTGGAACACGGTCTCGACCTGGCGGACGTACTGCGCGGCCAATCGGCCCACGAGCGCGCCACCCAGTGGTTCTCGGACCTGCGGGTGTGGGACACCGCCGACAATACCGGCATCCTGATCTATGTGCTGCTGGCGGAGAAGGACATCGAAATCCTGGCGGACCGGGGCATCAATCAGCAGGTACCTGCCGATTTCTGGGAACAGATCTGCGCGACCATGACCCGGGATTTCCAGTCCGGCCAGTTCGAAGCTGGCGTGCTGAAGGCCATCGAACGCATGACCCGCATACTGGTGGAACGGTTTCCCTCCGCCGACACACAGAACCCCGATGAATTGCCAAACCGGCCAGTGCTGCGTTGAAAGCTCAGCGTGAACGGGAACCCGTCTCACGCCACTTCACGATGTGAGCCAGGGAATAACGGTAGTGGTAGTCGATCTGCTGATCGGGATAGCGATGCTGCGGCGCCACCGGGCAGGCCACACGGGCCAGACAAGTGCCGCCACAGCTCGACGCAGGTGCGGTGCGGTGATCCAGGCAGCGTTCCAGATGCAGGCCATCCCGCGCCCTCAGCGCCCCCGCCGGACAAGCCGCCAGACAGGGCTTTTCCACACAGGTCGTGCAAGGCGACGCTGAATTCACCCTGACACTGGGCGCGAAATCCGTATCCGCCACCAGTGCCACCCGGTAGGCATACCAGGTTCCCCAATAGTCATTGATGCCCACCATCATCGGCGAAGGATGGTGCCATCCCGCCAGTTGTCCCAGTGTCTGCAGTGGAATCAGCGAGGCGCCTGGATAGAGCACCCGGTAACGGGCTCCCGGTGCCGCGTCCGCCAGAAAACGCTGCACGGTATCGACGGCAAATTCGTCCAGGGGATGCCCGGTCCGGGCGACAAACCCGCGGCTGCGCTGCCAGAACGTGCCACCACCATGACCGATCAGCAGCAACTGGCGATAGTGGGATGCCTCCGGTTCCAGCGCAGCCAGTTTCTGTTGCAGATCCGGAGGCAGTGCGGCGGTGTTGAAAACCGCCTGCATGTTGAGTCCGCTCCGGCTGAGGATGGCGTGATCAATGGAGGAATAGGGGTTGTCAAAGCGTGACGATGCGCTCATTTCAGGCACCCGCTTTCATTTCGGTCATGGGGGAAGGACTCGCTGCAGCTACAGGGAAGGCAAAGGGAAAGCAGACCTAACACCGTGATCTGATTCGATATAGTTCCGGCCGCCTGACGCCGGCAGAATGCCTGCCGACCAAACAATCGTTGACATCCCACACAAAGCGTATATGATCGGCTGAGCTGGAAAGTACGGCTAGTATTTATGTTAATCGATTACGAAGTCCCGCGTCAGTACCTCGTCCTGTTATTCATAAGTCATTCCATCACTGCTTCAGCTAAAACCCAAAGTACCCGGGTACGGCATCCGTTCGTACCCAGTAACAGTTAATCAAGAAAATATAGGATTCGATCATGTCGACCACCACTGGCACCGTAAAATGGTTCAACGAAAGCAAAGGTTTTGGTTTCATCGAGCAGGACAACGGCCCTGACGTATTCGCACACTTCAGTGCCATCGTTGGCACTGGCTTCAAAACCCTGGCAGAAGGTCAACGCGTGCAATTCACCGTGACCAAAGGCCAGAAAGGTCCCCAGGCTGAAAACATCGTTGTTATCAAGTAATAACGCTGTAAATCGCCCGACCTGAAAAAGGCAGCTCAACCGAGCTGCCTTTTTTTTTGCCCACGCGTTTTCGGGTCTGCTCCAACGAAAGATGCGCGTCAGAACATTTCAGCGATGGTCTGCTTGAGCAGGTTTTCGGGATAGCCCTCGATGCGCCGTGCACCCACGTAAATAAGCGGATAGCCATTGCCTTCCAGCCAGTCATACGCATCCTTCACAGCCGTGGATTTTTCCGGGTCCAGCTCGGTGTAGGCAACATCGTTATCGGCAAAAAATTCCCGCGCTTTTTTGCAGTAGCCACACCAGGTGACGCCGTACATGACGACCCGGGGTTTGCCACTGGCGTCGAAATGCTGCTGCATCACCTTCTGGCCGTATTGGGTCAGCACACCCACGCCATAGGCTTCCGCCAGGGCTGAATCCACCTGTGACCGCAGAAATCCGTCGAGGCGCACTTTGCCCACCATGATCATGGGCACTATTCCCCGACTGCCCCATTCACGCATGGTTTCTTCCGCCGCCGGATTCTGGCTGACGTTGACGACTTCGTACTTCACTTCGCGCCGGTCCAGAAAATCCGTCGCCTGCTCGCAGGGTGACTGGCATTGATCGTTCACGAATACCAACACCCGTGGATTGCCCTGCTCATCGAAGGCACCCTGACGGGATTCCGGCAGCCAGTGCGCGCGGTATTGATAGGCCGCACCTGCGACAAGCAGCAGAATCAGTAATTTCTTCATAACGTTAATACCATCCGTTCTATGACAGTTGCCGGAAAAATTGCCTGCGCCAGGCGTGCACGCACCTGTGATGATTTACTTGATCTGGGCGGCAGCGGCACTGGCAGCGCGACGCCACGCTTCCAGGCGAACACGCAGCTCTCCGATATAACCCAGCGTTTCCAGGGAAATGTCGACATCGTTGCGCACAGCCCGCCGTTCCAGCACGATTTCCGGCTGCAGATAACCCGGCAAAACCCGGTGCCCATATGTATTGAGCAGGCGGGGCTGCCACTGACCGTACTTGTTGCCGGGAAGTTTGTCCGTCCGGCACTGCGCGCCTTGTTGGCGAATACGTTGCAACAGCTCGTCACTACCCAGGGCCGGGCAGTTGATGGTTTCGTTCCAGCCGTTATCCACATAGTCACGCCATTCAAAGCTCCGGGACAACGTCCAGCGCGCGTCGCTGCAGACGATGTACGGCGCCGGTATGCGTCCATCCAGCGGATCCGGCTGGCGGGCCAGCACGCGATTCCAGAAGCGCAGCCCCTGGAAATTGGCGGTCAGGTCCGCGAAGGAAAAGACACCGGTGGTCTGGGCGCCGAAATAAACGGACTCCGACCATTCACCAAACAGCAGTCCGCTTTCAATATTCTTTTGCAGTTTTTCCGTCACCAGAAAATAACTGTAGCCCTCGGTAAAGAAATGGCCCAGTTTGTCGGTGCCCATTTCGACGCCGTTTACCCTGATCACACTGGCCATGCGCTCGCTCAAGACCAGTGTCGGCGAGGCCTGCCAGTAAAAGTCACGGTAGATGGATTGCTCCAGCAGTACCCTGCGCCGGGTAATGTCCGGGCTGGTTTCGGCATAGGATTCCAGCTGGCCGATGACGGAGCGGGCCAGCGCGCTGGCCAGGGCCGTGTAAAGGCGGCTTTCGTCGCATTGGGGTTGTACCCAGCGCGTCTCTGCCTTAGGAC
>JBMOPR010000153.1:0-3518 GCA_049323075.1 Pseudomonadota bacterium | reverse complement strand
CAATCTGCATGAACGGATGATCTTTCTTGCCCATGTAGGTCTGCAGGTTGGCCACCATCACGATGTCGGCATAATCCGGTTTGTCGCTGCCGGTGACGCGGTCGAATTTCAGGTAGTTTGCCGGCACATCCACCAGTTCTTTCGGGAATTCCCAGGATTGCAGGATGCGGGTGCCAACTTGCGGATGAATTGCGTCGATCACCTTTTGCAGCGTAATCGGATCGTTCAGTTTGCCGTACTCTTCCGCATAGGTGAGGATGGGCAGAATACCGATTTCATGCACCAGTCCCGCCAGCGTGGCCTGATCCGGTTTCAGTTTGGTGTAGTGACGGCAAATCACGTTGGCGATGCCGGCCACTTCGGTGCTGTGATGCCAGGATTTGCGCATGGTCTTGTCGATCAGGTCCGACGTTGCCTGGAACATCTGTTCCATCGCCAGACCGGTCACCAGATTGGAAATGCAGGCGATACCCAATCGTGCGATGGCCATCTGCACATCGTTGATTTCCCGTGCGCCGCGCATCAGCGGGCTATTGGCTACCTTGATGATGCGCGCCGTCATGGCCACATCCACGCTGATCACCTTGGCCAGATCGGCCGCCGAGGCCTTGTTGTCTTCCGCGACTTCCCGCGCTTTCAGCGCCACTTCGGGCAGTGTGGGTAGTACCAGCTGATCCTTGTCGATCAGTTCGTTGATTTCGTGCAGGACGACATCTGCGACATTCGCCATGAAAACCTGACTCCACTTCCCAAGCTGCCTGCAAGGGTGTACCGCAGGCAGCGTCACTTGATTTGAAGGAAAGGGAGTCAATCGCTATAAATGCACTCCCTTGTCAATTATTTATAGCATAGGGCAGGGGAAGGGGCCGGACATGACAGGCATCATTTGGTTCTAATCGCAGGGTTTCTGATTCCGAAGCATCGGTTTTCAGCACCGCCATGCCCTGCACTGTGGTCTCGTTCACAAATGCGGTATTCAGCAGTGTGCCAAGGTTGTGGCCCGCAGCATCGAGAATGCGGGTGCCGGGGGCTATTGTTGCGTCGTTTTGCACTGGCCCGATTTGAACTGGAAAAACGCGCACTTTGGTCTGGCCGCGATAATGAATCCGCGCCACGATTTCCTGGCCCTTGTAACAGCCCTTCTTGAAATTCACGCCGTTGACGAGATCGTAATTGATCTCCTGCGGAATCCACTGTTCGCTCTGTTCCAGCGGAATCTGCGCGATGCCCGCCCGTATTTCCGACAGCCACCAGACATTGTCTCCCGCCAGCGCGGCGTTCAGTGCCTGCAGGTTTTTTATCACCGCCACGCAGCGCTCCGACGGCACCAGTGCCAGGAAATGGTCAGCGTCCAGTGCTGTGATCAGGCCGTTCTCGTTCGCAATGCTGTTGCCAGGCGCGGGCGCTGCACCAAACAGGGCTTTAGCCCAGTCCGCTGCCTGCGGTCCCAGCAGTGCCAGCGGCGCCAGCGTGGTATCCAGGCTCAGGCTGGCCTTGGAAAACAGCGCGAATTTCGCCAGCGCCGCCCGGGTGGGTTCACCCTGGCCTCTCGGCACCAGCAACAGGAAATCGCCGTCCCAATGAAAGGCGCGGAAACTCGCCTGCACCCGCCCCTTGGCATTGCAGTGGGCGCCCAGCCGGGGATGGCCCTCGCTTACCTCGCGAAAATCGCAGGTGGTCTGGCCCTGCAGGAAGGTCAGGGCATCGGTGCCGGTGACGCGGATGATTTCCAGAGTGCTGAGACAGGCCGCCAGCGAAGCGCCGGCCAGCAGGTCAGCCGCCTCCTGCTCCAGCGGGCGCGCGTGCAGGCCCCAGCGGGGATGTTGTTGGAAGGAATAAGCCGTGTGCCACATGGTGCGAAAATCCCGGACAGATGAATGCAAATGAAAACCATCATACGGTTCTGCAATCGAAATACCAGCCTGTTACTGACACGGGTCCATAGGCGCAGCGCGGCGCATTTCCTATAATGCGAGGCCTGTCCAGGGGAGTCAGTCCGACAATGTCCGAATCCAACCCGTCCCAATCCGAACACTACCGCCGCCTGCAGTGGCAATGCCGCCGGGGCATCAAGGAAGTGGAAGTACTGCTGGTGCCGTTTTTCGAGCGGCATTACCTGGCCCTGTCACCCGCCGATCAAGCCCTGTTTGAAAAGCTGCTGGACCAGCATGATGTGGAGATGTTTGAGTGGTTCACCCACCGCTCGCTGCCCGAGGCGCCGGATCTGGCGCGGATCGTAAAAATGGTGCTGCACGGTGTGGACGCCTGACCTGCGCCTGCAGGCGAGCCCGGGCCTGTCAGCGTTGATCCTTGCCCTGCACGGGCTGGCTGCATTGGCGCTGGTGCAGATGGGTGGCGACTGGCTGTGGTGGATCCCTCTGGTGCTGATCAGCGGAATACTGCACCTGTTTCAGACAGGCCTGAAGCGCTTGCCGGGATCGGTGCAAAGGGTCTGGCTGGGGCCACTGGGCTGGCATCTGCAACGCCGTAACGGACAGCAGCGGGGGCCATTCCTGCTCGGATCTGCCAGCCGCATCGACACCCGGTTCATCCGCCTCAGCCTGCATCACCAAGGTGGCATGCTGGCCCGCCTGTGGCCTGCCCACCACCTGATCCTCACACCCGCCATGATCGGCAATGACGATTTCCGCCGCCTGCAGGTTTTCCTGCGCTGGTCGCCGGAAAAGAATCAGGCGCCACTATCCTGACACTGCGGGCACCGCCCGCGGCACATAGTGCTTTGGCACCAGCAACGTATCCTTCGCCTCCGGCAGCAGATCGGGGTAATCCAGCGTGTAATGCAGGCCGCGGCTTTCCTTGCGTGCCAGAGCGCAGTTGATGATCAGCTCGGCCACCTGCACCAGGTTGCGCAGTTCGATCAGGTCGTTGCTGATCTTGTAGTTGCTGTAGTACTCGCGAATCTCGCCCTGCAGCAGCAGTACCCGATGACTGGCCCGCTGCAACCGCTTGTCGGTGCGCACGATGCCCACATAGTCCCACATGAAGCGGCGCAGCTCGTCCCAGTTGTGGGAGATCACCACGTCCTCGTCGGAATCCGTCACCTGGCTTTCATCCCAGTCGGGGATCGTGACTGGTTGCAGGGGATCATTGAAGCGGGCGCGTATGTCCTTGCTGGCGGCAATGGCAAACACCATGCACTCCAGCAGTGAATTGCTGGCCAGACGGTTGGCGCCGTGCAGGCCGGTGAACGCGGTCTCGCCGATGGCGTACAGCCCTTCCACATCGGTGCAGCCGTTCAGGTCCGTCAGCACGCCACCGCAGGTGAAGTGGGCGGCGGGCACCACTGGAATCGGTTCTTGGGTGATATCAATGCCGAATTCCAGACAGCGCTCGTAGATGGTGGGGAAGTGGGCCTTGATGAAGTCGGCCGGCTTGTGGCTGATATCCAGGTACACGCAGTCGATACCCAGCCGTTTGATTTCATGGTCAATGGCGCGGGCCACGATGTCCCGGGGGGCCAGTTCCAGCCGCTCATCAAAACGCAGCAAGAAGCGGGT
>JBMOPR010000152.1:0-3526 GCA_049323075.1 Pseudomonadota bacterium | reverse complement strand
CACGGCAACGTCGTCCTCCTGCGCCAATGTCCCCCGTGCCGACCGCCTGCTGCGCATGACGCCGGAATATGCAGAATGGATTTCCTACTTCCGCGATACCTTCCCTTAAATCCTTTCCACACAGGCGCTACCATGATCGGTAGCGCCTTTTTCGCATTTTTGCGTTTGAACGGGAGACGATGATGGTGGGCGGGACACACACATTATGGCGTCGGCTGACGGCGCTTGCCGTGATGACTGCACTGACCGCCTGTCAGAGTGGTGGGCTAACTGCTCCGCAAACCGTGACCGACCCAGTGAAATCGACAGCGTACATCCGCATTCAAGACAGCGAGTCTTTTTGCAGTGCTGCATTGATCGCACCCAGGCTGCTGTTGACCGCACGGCATTGCGTGCAGCAACCGGGTACCGACCAGGCTATGTCGCCAGATCGGCTGGTGGTGGGCTTTGGTGAGAATGCACTGCAAAGTGAAGATCATGGCATTGCAGTACAAGCGATCAGGCTACCCCAGCAAGCAGAATTTTCCCGTGCGGAGGATTTGATCGGAACCGATCTGGCGCTGGTACAACTGAACCGGGCGGCGCCGATTCCGGTGATGGCTGTGGCCGAATTCCAGCAGAATGCCGTACCCGAACAACTGACATTGATCGGGTACGGTGTTACCCGCTCCGGCTATTACGGTTTGCGTCACGAAATTCCGGTGAAGGTTCATGCCCGGGACAAGTCGACTCTGACCTTTAGCGGTGGTGGATGCCGGGGAGATTCCGGTGGGCCTTTGGTGAATGAGCGGGGTGAATTGCTGGCAATCGTCAGCCTGGGAACCAGCCGGTTGTGCACCCTGCGACAACCGCGTTTTGGCCAGCGGATAAACGCCATGCAGGGCTTTCTCGAACCGTTCCTGCGCGTGAGCGCAGATGATTGAATGAAATGCTTTACCGGAACATGTAGGGGGCGAGATCGAACATCAGTATTCCACCGTAGTCACCGAGCGTACTGTTGTGCCGGAGCTGTACGCTCAGCCCCGGTAATCCTGGTACCGGAATGTCCTTCCCTGAGAGAAAGTTCAGCACCTGAACGCGTGTCGGACTGTTCGTGAGCACGCCGGTCAGAGCCCCTCCGCCCACCACAATCGCCTGGGTGATCACAAGCGCCCGTTCTCCTGTTGTGGCCTGGCCCCAGTCGCGCTGAAAGCGCCGCGACGCATCGTCCGCCAGGCGTGTTGCGGCCTGCTGCATGAACGGCAGCCGCCATACAGCACCGAGCAGGTCTCCGACCTGTGCCGCGCGTGGAGTTGCCGGCCCGGCGCCACGTGGAAAAGCGGGCGGTGGGGCAGGTGGCAGGGGTTGCTGAAGCATCCGGTCGAGATCGCTTTTCTGAAACTGAGACCAGTTGGGCTGAAGCATGATTCCCCGCAGTCTTCCGCGTTGAATAAGTTCGATCTGGGCTTCAATTTCGGGATCGAGATGCAGTCGAAAATCGCCCAGGCTGAATCGAGGATCTCCCATGGAACGTGCTCCTTTTGGTTCGATGCTTCAATGACGGTATCGATCTGTCTGCCAGCCGTTCATGTGTAAGGCATGAGCGCGCAAATGCCACTGTAACAGCCTATTGGAGTAAGACGGATAGAATCGTACCGGATGCTGCCGAGATTAAATCCTGTTTTGGATTGCCAATTTAGGTACAAACTCCAATAGAGGACAACACAAAAAACGTGAACCGCGGTGGCGAATCTGAAAAAAAATCATGACCGTATTCAAGAGCCAGCCTATCAACCCTTCCTATAAACGGTTGCAGGATTGTTGGGAGAGGGCATTGGTCTGCTTTGGGCAGTTCATTAATGTTGTGCAGTGGTTGAAGGATGTTTGAGTGGAGTTGTCGACAGGCTTACGCCTTGAACAGGAACCTGCCAAATTCGCGCTGGAACTCGATGGGCTGGTCCACCATCACCGCATGCCCGGCCCGTTCAAATATAACCACTTTGGCATGGGGCACGTACTGGGCGATTTCCAGCTGGGTTTCCACCGAAAAGTACTGCGACTGCCGGCCGATCATGAGGGTGGTAGGCACCTTGATATTCGCCAGCGCCAGGCGGGTATTGCGGCCATTCATGAAGGCCTGCATAACGTGCAGGTAGGTTTGCCACTTTTCCACCGGCATGAAGTAGCGGGTCAGCAGCGGTTCCGCCAGACGGGCCGCCAGCATCACCACCTGTCGGGCAAAGCCCTTGTGCAGGGCCTGGCTCAGCACCCGCACCACGGTATCGCGGAATTGAAGCCGGTGCTCTGCCGGTAACTCCCAATAGGCGACAGGGCCGGAGCGTTGCGCCAGATCCAGCAGGTCCTGAAAGATGGCAAACAGTTCCGCCTGCTGTTCCCGGAAGATGCCGTTGAACTGGCCGTCGCCGTGGCAGCTGTCAGGGCCGTGTTCGATATTCAGGTATTTGCTGACGCGGGCGAATCCGTACAGCTGGTTGTAGGTGAGGCAGCTGTATGCGCCAGTGGAGACGCCACCCAGGATGACCTGATCCAGTTCGAAGTGATTCAGTACGTCTTCGACATCGTTGGCGTAGGTGGCGAAGACATCCAGGCCATCCAGATTGGCGTGATGGGAGTTGCCGAAGCCGCGCAGATCGGGCAGGTAGAAGCGAAACTGGCGGGTGTAGGGCAATACATTGTGCAGCCAGTGTGCTCCCCGCGACCCGAAGCCATGCAGCAACATCACCGGCTTGCCTTTGCCAACGCAGGTTACGTGCAGTTTTTCCCCGTCTCTGAGCGTTACGCTGGTCATCGTTTTTCGTTAATCCCTGCTGGGTTCTGATCTGAGCGGCCACGGTAGCGGATCTGTGGCCGGTATGTACTGTCCGTGGGAACGGGAAGGGGGAGAATCCGGGCCAAGTGTATCCCTGGGATGCGGTCAGCGATTGGACGATTTCGACGGTGCCGGGGCTCCAATACAGGGGCAAGAAGGGGATTTTATATGCAACCAAAAAGTTGCATGATGCCTGTGACTGTGTTTCACTATGGATGTCGAATCCATTTACCAGAGTCGCGAGGTCAATATGCAGAACATAATCAAACGTGAGATCACCATCAAAGCCAGTAAAGAGCGGATTTACGACGCGATTGCCAGGCCCGAGCAGGTGATCCAGTGGTTTCCGGATACGCTTGAAGGCCGTTACGAGGTGGGCGAGCAACCCATTTTCGGATTCGGAGAGCATGGCAGGAACCAGCTTTATGTTGTGGCGGCGCGGCCACACGACTATTTCGCCTATCGCTGGGTGCCGGGCGGCAATCATTTTCTGGGTGATGTGTTGAGCGTGCCCAACACTCTGGTAGAGTTTCGCATCGAGGAACAGGCAGACAGGTCGTGCAAAGTGATCCTGACCGAATCAGGCTTTGCAGCGCTGCCAAAGGAACTGATGGAAATTGCATTCCAGCAGAATTCCGGCGGCTGGGACTTCATGCTTGGTCGACTGGTCCACTATTTTGAATCGGCATAAATGATCGAGGCAGACATCTACAAAGC
>JBMOPR010000151.1:0-3541 GCA_049323075.1 Pseudomonadota bacterium | reverse complement strand
TGGCACCCAGCAAAATGCCAAAAAACCAGCGGGTCTCCTCGTCGCGCCAGTACAGGGACAGCCGGCGACTGTTGTACACCATGAAGTGCAGGCCAAAGTTCATCGCCCCCAGCAGCATGAACACGATGGTCACCAGTTCGATGGCCGGGCTGTTGAAATAGCTGATGCTGGCATCGTGGGTGGAAAAGCCGCCGGTAGACACGGTGGCAAAAGCATGGGCCACTGCATCGTACAGGTTCATCCCCGCCAGCCAGTACGCCGCTATGCAGGCCAGCGTGATCGCCACATACACGTACCACAGGTAACGCGCCGTGTGGGAAATGCGCGGTGCCAGCTTTTCACCCTTCACGGGCCCCGGCGTTTCCGCCTTGTACAGCCGCATGCCGCCGATGTTCAGCATCGGCATGATCGCCACCACGAAAATGATCACCCCCAGCCCACCCATCCAGTGCAGGAACTGGCGGTACATCAGCAGGGTTTTGGGCAGGCCATCCAGTCCGGTGATGGTGGTGGCACCGGTCGTGGTGAGGCCCGAGATGGCCTCGAAGGTGGCGTCGGTAAAACTCAGGCCGTTGATCAGCACAAACGGCAGGCCGCCCAGCGCGCCCAGCATGGACCAGGTCAGCGTGACGAACAGCAGGGATTCGCGGTAGCTGATGTTCTCCAGCTTGCGGGAAATGCCGAACAGACCGGCAATGCCGGCGAGCAGCGTGCCGGCAGCCAGTTCGAAGAAGGGGATGTGCAGTTGATCCCTGAACAGCAGCAGCGACAGCAGGCCATAGACCAGGAAGACGCAACCCATCGCCAGGACCGGAATACTGAGAAGGAACAGCGAGCGGAATCGGTTCATGCAGACGGCAGGTAGCGGGAATTACGGCTATGGTAGTCGGTGGGTGGGGGGAGTCAAGGCGCAAGTGGATTGGATGCAAGCCGCAGCGACGTCACTATTTATCGTGCTGCTGCCTGAATTCGCCATAATGCCGGCCGGTGAATTGACTATAGTATTGCGAACCCTTTCGCCTGCACCGGGCCCACCACTCACAGGGAGATGACCGTGACCATCCGCAGATTGTTGCTTGTTGTGCTGCTGGGGCTGTTCCTTGCAGCCTGCTCCGAGTCCACCGACCAGGCCGCCAGCGGCGGCAAGGGCGCGCCGGTGGAGTCGCTGGAAACCTTGCGCGAACGTTTTGCCGGCACTGAATTGACGGTGCTGGATGTGTCGGAGCGGGAATGGCAGGGCAAGAATGCCATCGCGGTGACCCTGTCGGTGCCGCTGGATCCGAAAGGCGATTTCCAGCGCTTTCTGGCCGTGAGCCAGCGTCAGGGCGCAACCGTGGACGGTGCCTGGATTCTCGCCGATGACCGCCGCACCCTGTATTTCCCTGCCAGTGCGCCGCGCACCGACTATGAGGTGACGGTGCACCGAGGCCTGCCTGCGCTCACCGGCGCTGAACTGAAAGAATCCGTCACCCGCCAGCTGACCACCCGCGATGTGCGTCCCGCCGTTGGTTTTGCCAGCGAAGGCAGTGTGCTGCCGGCCCATCTCACCAACGGCATTCCGATCACCGCCATCAACGTGAAGGAAGTGAACATCGACTTCCACCGTCTGGACCAGAAACACATCGCCGATTTCCAGCGCCACCTGAGCGAGAGTTACCAGAACCGCTTCTACCGTTACGACCAGCTGCGCAGCTGGGGCACACTGGCCTACAGCGGCCGCTTCGATCTGAATCCGCCGGACAATACGCTGGTGAAGCAATCCATTCCGGTGGAAGACATTCCCCAACTGCAGGAGCCGGGTTTTTACGTTGCGGTGATGGATGAAGCCGGCGATTACGATTACCGCCGCTACGTCACCTATTTTGTGGTGACCGACATTGGCCTGCATGCGCGCCAGTATCCGGGCGAACTGGTGGTGCTGGCGTCGTCGCTGGCGGATGGCTCGGCGCTGGACGGCATTTCCGTCGCGATCATGGACGCCCAGGGCAATGTGGTGCAGGAACGGGAAACCTCGCCAGAAGGTGAAGCGCGCTTCAATGGCGACATCAACACCGGATCGTATCTGCTGGCCCGCAGCGGCAAGCAGATTGCGCTGCTGCAATTGCAGGGGCCGGCGCTGGACCTGTCGGAATTCGATCTGGGCAACCGGCCGCAGTTGCCGCAGGAAGCGTTCGTCTACACACCGCGTGATCTGTATCGCCCCGGCGAGACCATCGATTTCAGCGCACTGCTGCGGGACGGCGATGGCTTCATGGTGCAGAACCAGCCGCTGAATATCGAAATCCACCAGCCCGATGGCCAGATCGTGCAGCAGGCGTTGCTGCAGCCGCAGGACATGGCTTACTACCTCTACCGTTTCACCCTGCCGGGCAATGCCGCCCGCGGCAACTGGCGCTTCGATGTCACCAACCTGGCCGGTGGCAACACCAGCTACGAATTCAAGGTGGAGGATTTTCTGCCGGAACGGATGGCGCTCACTTTCAACGACGGCCAGCAGGAACCGCTGCAGTTCGACGCGGAAGAACCGGTGCGCATTCCGGTCAAAGGCATGTATCTGTACGGCGCGCCCGCATCGGGCAATCGCCTGAGTGGCACGGCGCAGGTGAGCCTGCTGCGGGAGGCATTGCCGCAATACAAAGGCTACCTGTTTGGCGATGAAACCGAGGCGCAGGCTGCCGCCCGTTTCGATCTGCCGGACCAGTTCCTGGATGAAGCCGGCAATACCATCGTCAACATCGATTCACGCTGGGCCAGCGTGCACTCGCCGCTGCAGATCCAGCTGGTGAGCAGCCTGTATGAAACCGGCGGTCGCCCGGTGGTGCGCAGTTACCGCGCACGGGTGTGGCCTGGCAATATCCAGTTCGGCGTGCGGCCATCGTTCGCCACCGGCAAGAATCCGCCATCCAATTCCGTGGTGGATTTCGATCTGGTGCAGGTGGATGCGGAAGGCGCATTGCAGGCGGCCAGCAGCGTGCAGGTGAATCTGGTGCGCGAGGATCGCCAGTATTACTGGGAATATAACGACAACGAAGGCTGGCATTACCAGTTCACCGAAAAAGAATATGTCGAGCGTTCGCAGACAATGGCGCTGCAGGCGCAGACTGGCGCCAACAGGATTTCCTTCAACGTGGACTGGGGCCGCTATCGCCTGGAAGTGAAAGATCCGTCCAGCGGTGCCGTGACCACCGTGCGTTTCCATGCCGGCGAAGACTGGTACGCCGACTGGCAGGAAAGCCAGCGCGCTGACAAATCCGTGCGCCCCGATATCGTGACGCTGGCGCTGGACAAGGGCGCCTACAAACCCGGTGACGTGGCGAAACTGCAGGTGAACAGCCCGCACGCGGGTGAAGCGCTGATTATGGTGGAATCGAACCAGCCCCTGTGGCTCAAGCGCGTGCGCATGGACCAGCCGCAGACCACCGTGGAAATCCCGATTGCCGCCGAGTGGAACCGGCACGACATCCATGTGTCCGCCGTGGTGCTGCGCCCCGCCAGCCGCAAAGAACAGATCACGCCCAATCGCGCGTTTGGTCTGGTGCAT
>JBMOPR010000150.1:0-3543 GCA_049323075.1 Pseudomonadota bacterium | reverse complement strand
CGGATCAACACCAATACAATGCCCACCAACAAGCCCAGGACGGAACGGCAGAAAATTCCACTTGGTACCCGCTGCTTCCAATACCTCCAACGTGTCGATACCCAAACGCGAAAACAGTTTCGACAATTCATTGACCAGTGCGATATTCAAATCACGCTGAGTGTTCTCAATAACTTTGGCTGCTTCGGCAACCCGTATGCTGCTGGCCTTATGGGTGCCGGCGCGAATGATGGACTTATATAGCTGGTCAATTTTCTCGGCAGCTTCAGGAGTTGATCCAGACGTGACTTTTTTGATACTGGGAAGACGGTGTTCCTTGTCGCCTGGATTGATCCGCTCCGGGCTGTAACCCACAAAAAAATCCTGATTGAATTTAAGTCCCGACACTTTCTCCAGTACCGGAACGCAGTCTTCCTCGGTCGCACCGGGATAAACGGTGGATTCGTAAATTACGATATCGCCCCGCTTCAGTACTTTGCCAATGGTTTCCGATGCCTTGATCAGCGGAGTCAGATCCGGCCGCTTGTGCACGTCGATGGGGGTGGGAACGGTGACAATAAAGGTATTGCATTTGGCCAGATCGGCGATTGTACCGCTGAACGTCAGGTGCCGCGCCTCTTTAAGTTCTTCCGCACTGACTTCCAGCGTTGAATCGTGACCTTCCCGCAATTCAGCAATGCGGGGTTCTTTTATGTCGAAGCCCGTAACGGGATACAGTTTGCCAAATTCGACTGCCAGTGGCAGGCCCACATAGCCCAAGCCAATTACCGCAATATTGGGAGCGAAGTCAGGATAAGGATGCGACATAGGTAGACCCCGAAAATGGATCGTTTGTTAGAAACTCGCCACAGCGGCGGCGCCCAGTGCAATCTGGTAAAAAACCTGCGACACGCTGGTCCACAGGGTGAGTGACTTGATGCGATCGGCGTCCAGCGGCACCACCACCGTGTCACCGGGTTCCACGCTTGTCATATCGCGCGAGAACCAGCCGGATTTCTGCGGCAAAAACACTCGGCCATTGGCCTTCACCACATAAACGCGCGCCTTGTCGGCCTTCAGATTGGTGCCACCGGAACGCTCGATGTAATCCTGCACATCCAGCTTTGCCTCATACAAATGCGATGTTGGAAACTGCACCTCACCCACGACAGTAACGGACTGCTTGTAGCGCGGAACATGCAGTTTGTCGCCATTCAGAATGCGAACATCCTGTTGCTCGGGCTTGCTAACGAGCAAAGGCAGATCAATCACCATGCGGCCCAACGGGCGCACACCTTCGATATTTTTCAGTAGCTGCTCTGCATCCTTTATATCCACTTTTTCCTTGTCTTCCTGCTGCTCGATATTCGCCGCAGCAATGTCTCTTTCCAGTTGCTGCTTCAGTTCCTGTAACCGTTGCGATTCCAGCACCTGCAGGTCCTTGCGGGTGAAGACAGCCCCTTCAGGATAGGCTTCATTGGTCAGGCCGCCAGCCCGCTGCAGAATCTGCGACAAGGTTTCGCCACGGCGAATGGTATATTTGCCCGGAAACCGAACTTCACCACTCAGTTCAATAGTCTCTTCCGGCGACCAGTCAGGCAGTCGGCGAATGTTGAGCCGGTCTTCTTCCTGCAATTTATATTGTGTCGCGGACGCCAGCTTCAGATCGACATACTCGATCTGCTGATGCTGCTCGGCATCCAGGAAATAGCGGGTGATCTCCCCTTCCAGATTATAGGCGTTCTCGCTCAATCCGCCTGCCAATGCAATCAATTGCTGGGCCGACATGCTGTCGGTCAGTGGATAGTTGCCGGGGAATCGCACGTTGCCGCTGATGCTCACCACTTTCTGCCGGTTTTCGCGGCTGGCCTGCATGCGCAGATTTCCAATCACCGGTTCCAGCAGTTTGCTGCGATCCTTTTCCAGATCGAATACTCTGATCTTATCCCGTGGCTGCAGACTGATGTCAGCGGCACTGCCGGGATGGGTGAGTGCTTCGCCCAGATTGAAGCTGATGATTTTCAGGCGGCCTGTGGGCGGAAGTTCGCGCTCGATGATGGCGGCATTCAGATCAGGATTGGGCAACAGTTCGCGAATGCTTCCCAGCACCGTGCTTCCAGGCGTTGATCCCCGGGCGTTTGACATGCCCTTCCACCGTTACGATGTTTTCCATGGTGTCGAGCACCGAGAAAATGCGCAACACATCGCCGGTCTTCACCGCCAGGTTCTTGCCTTCAGCACGCGCCAGATCGATATTCACTACGGTGCGCTCGCCCTGGGTACTGATGCGCTCGATCCGCGACGCCGGTGGATACGCCGTGGGCATGAATCCGCCCGCCAGACGAACCAGATCCGCCGCGCTCTTTTCGTGTTTGATTTCATACAGTGCAGGACGCCGCACTTCACCGCTGACGCCCACTGTGGCGCCCACGGGCGGAATGAAAATCACGTCACCCGGCAGCAGGCGTGCATCGTCGCGCGTGTCGCCGTTCAGCAGCAGATCATAAAGATCCAGTGTCGTGACGATTTCGCCCTGACGTTTCAGCTGAATGGAACGCAGCGAACCGATCGGCGTGACGCCACCGCTGGCGAACAGTGCGTTGGTCATGGTGGACAGCGAACCCACAATATAGGAACCAGGCTGCACCGCCTCGCCCAGCACAAATACGCGGATGGTACGCAGTGTGCCCATGGTGACAGAGCATTTCACACCGATCATCTGTTCGGAAATGGTACGTTCAATGACGCCCTGCGCTTCGCTGAACCGAAGCCCGGCCAATGCGATGGGGCCGATTTCCGGCAACTGGATCACGCCTTCGCGGCTCACGCTGAGGGAATGGCTGGCGTTATCCTTGCCATACAGCTGCACGACAAACGTGTCGCCCGGCCCCACCACGTAATCGGCGGGCACTGGAATATCGACATTGGGCTGAAAGGCAGTGGCGTTATTGCTGAAGAGATCGTAGCCGTAGGGCTTGAGCGCGGTTTCGGCGTCCGTTGCTTCGACTTGCTCAGGTTCCTGAGCGTCTTCGGTAGGGAACGTCACGACATTCTGGTCATCTGTCCGGCTATCCGGCTGACCCCGCATTTTACGTTGGTTCGGTGTATCCGCTGGCATTGCAGGCGCTTGCACACCCCCTGCCGGCATCAGCTGGTTGAGATCCACACCATACTGGCGCGCCAGCCGCTCCTGCTCTTCCCGTGGCAGCTGCCGGAATTGTTCGATCTGCTCGGGTGTGGGCGTGAACGCATAGGCTCCGCCAACCCATCCCCACAACATCAAAACAACAGTCAGTATGATTCGAGCAGTTTTTTTATTGGAGTTATTGGAATCTGTATTCAACTGCCAGCCCCGCCCCTGTTCCATTGATCGATTCATCGTTCCACATTATTTCCTCGTCAACATTATAGACAGACGTGGAGATTTTGAAGTTTTTTATAACGATTGAATACGACGCCTGAAGCAGGAGCGTGTCGACGGCCTCGGCGGCAAATACGCTGCCACCCCAGCCGTTGTTACGATTTTCACCATCGCGATTCAGTGCAACCTGGATGATGCGCCAG
>JBMOPR010000149.1:0-3547 GCA_049323075.1 Pseudomonadota bacterium | reverse complement strand
TCTTCCAACGCATTCTCACGCCGGCGCAGCAGGGTTTTCTTGCTGCCGTGCAGCATGGCGTGAATGTCGCGGATCACGCTTTTCTGGATCAGCAGTTCCTTGCGCCGCATCATGTCGTTGGACAGCAATTCCTCCAGCGCCGGCAACTGGCTCTTCTGCAGCCGCGCCTGGTTGCCGCCCACCTGGGCCAGCAGTCCTTCCTTCGCCGACACCGTAAGAATTTCGTCCGGCGCGATCGACAGCTGACGCGCACACTGGGCACGAATGGTACCGAGGGCCTTCTGGTTGTAGGCGTCGCTTTCCAGTTCATCCCACACCGCATCGATCTTGTTCAGCACCGCGTACACGCCGGTGGATTCGCGCAACGCCAGATCGCGGATATGACGGTTCCAGATATCCAGATCGGTGGCGCTGACACCGGTGGACGCCGACAGCAGCAGCAAAATGGATTGCGCTTCCGGCAGCAGGCTGAAGGTCAGTTCCGGCTCGCAGCCCAGCGCATTCAATCCCGGCGTATCAATGATGGTGAGCCCCTGCCGCAGCAGCGGGTGATCGAAACTGATCATGGCGTGACGCCAGGCCGGGATCAGCACCTTGTCGGGCTTTTCCGGCGCCGGTTCCAGCAGTTCCACCTGGAAACCCATCGCAGCCGCTTCATTGGGGCTGACTGCCTTGCTGTTAGCCACTTCCGCGAACGCCTTTTTCATCATCTTGGGGTCTTTGGCGTTGAGCGGCACGAAGATCCATTTTTCGGGAATCTTGCGGAAGCTGGCAATGCTGGAGCCCACCATGCGGGTTTCGATGGGCAGCAGGCGGATATAGCTGTCCTGGGCACGGTGGTCGAAGAAAAGTTCGGTGGGACACATGGTGGTGCGGCCGGCGCCCGACGGCAAAATGCGGGTGCCGTAATGGGCGAAGAAGAGAGCGTTGATCAGCTCGGTCTTGCCGCGGGAGAACTCGCCCACAAAGGCGATGGTGATCCTGTCGTCCTTGAGCGTCTGCATGGCCTGCTGGAGCTTGTTCTCCAGGTCCGGGCTCTGCACATGGTGCTCATTCAGCCAGGCACGGTAACGGGTCAGTTCGCGGAAGATTTCCTGCCGCCACTGAAGATAGGCATCCATCTGACTGGAAAGACGCGCCGAATCCATTGCCCGAAGCCCGCTCAAACCCCAATGCTGCTCACGAACGCCATGCCTTCCCGGAAAGCAGGGCCCCCGCCCTGACTAACCGGTTGAGCTAACAGGGCTTGATTATGTTCAGATTAGCAGGAAATTTGCCAGGTGCCTGAATGCGCACCCGTTTGCTGCGCCCCAGTTCACCTTTTTCGATGGTCACGCGGCTTTTGCTGACACCGAACACCTTGGCCAGAAACTGTACAAGGTGGGCGTTAGCCTTGCCGTCCACCGGTGGTGCGGTGATGCGGATTTTCAGTTCGTCACCCAGGTCGCCCACCAGTTCATCGGCGGACGCCTTGGGTTGCAGACGGCAGTCCAGGATCAGGTCATCGCCGTCCCAGCGGTACCAGCTCATGCCGGACGCCGCCGCTCAGGGCACTTGCACCGGAATGCCGGCCACGAACGCCATGTCCAGCTGGAACAGGATGCGCACGACATACAGCCCGAGCATGACCACCATGGGGGAGAAATCGATGCCACCCATGGCCGGCAGCAGACGCCGCACCGGCGCGACGATGGGATCGGACAGCTGGAACAGGACAGCGGCCACCGGGTGATAACCCTGCACCACCCAGCTCATCACCGCGCTGACCAGCAGGATCATGAAGAAATAGTTGATCAGCAGCAGCGCCGTGCATTTCAGCAGCAGGATCGCCAGGTCTGGCAGTGGCGCCAGGGCCCCGAAGTTGATGAAACTCCACAGCAGCAGCTTGGCCACGATCAGGGCAAATATCAGCACCAGGGACGCGTTGTCCAGCCCACCTACGCCGGGGATGACGCAACGCAGGGGTTTGAGCACCGGCGTGGTGGCCTTCACCACGAACTGGGATACCGGATTGTAGAAATCCGCCCGCAACAGCTGCAGCAGGAAACGGGTGAACACCACCATGATGTAAGCGTCAAAAAGGTAGATCAGAATGAAATTCAGAGCGCCGCTTACATTCATCGGGCAGGGTTCCTTGGCCAGTCAGGGTGGGTCAGATCATAAAGACTAATGGCAGTGATGTTAACCCGCCAGTTCCTTGGAGCGGTCATAGGCCCCTTTCAGCGCCTGCAGGAAGGTGTCGCGCAGGCCCTGCTGTTCCATGATCGAAATCGCCCGCTCGGTGGTGCCACCCGGCGACGTCACCCGGCGCCGCAGTTCGGCTGGCTCGACACTGCCGGTAATGGCCATCTGGGCCGACCCCAGCGCGGTCTGCAGGGTCAGCTGGCGCGCCACCTGCTCCGACAGGCCCATGGCCTTGCCGGCGGCGATCATGGCTTCCATCACCAGGAAAAAGTAGGCGGGGCCGCTGCCGGACAGAGCCGTCACCGCGTCGATCTGGTCTTCGTTGTCCACCCACAGCGCCAGGCCTACCGAGGCCATGATGGCGCGGGCCTGCTCCCGCTGCGACGGGCTGACATTGGCATTCGCGAACAGGCCGGTGGCGCCGGCTTCCACCAGTGCCGGCGTATTGGGCATGCAGCGCACGACGGCGGCATCCGCCCCCAGCCAGCCAGCCAGCTTCGCCAGCGTGATGCCGGCGGCGATGCTGATGATCAGCGGCCTGCGCTGGGTGACGATGGCTTGCAGCGGCGCGATCACATCCCCCATCACCTGCGGTTTCACCGCCAGCACGATCACATCGGCCTTCTGGCAGGCGGACAGGTTGTCGCGGCTGGTGTTCACGTGCAGATTGCTGCGGGCCTGAGCCAGCTGGGAATCGTTGACGTCGGTGAGCGTGATGTGGAGCGGGTCGTAACCTTTGGCAATGATGCCGCCGGCGAGACTGCTGGCCATATTGCCAGCCCCGATGAAGGTGATCTTGGTGGTCATGGGGAAGGAGGTTCCTGCTTATAAGAGTTTTGTGTTTCAGCCGGGTGATAAGTGTCCGCCAAAAGCGTGGCGATTTCGAGATGAATTTGTGACAGGCATGGGGGTGGGTGAGAATGGACGGCGCGACCGACCTGCGGCCCTTTTCCTGCGGAGCACTTCCATGACCCATCCCGCCAACGCTCAACCCGCATCATTTTTTCAGGCGCCGATCTGGCTGGTTGGCTTTCGCCCCTTCTTCACACTGGCGTTCATTGCAGGCATTTTGCTGCGCAGGCGGAAAAACCGGATGCCCCGGTTCTTCGAACGGACCGGCTCCACGGTGAATTTTTCATTCAGCAGATCCAGCACCTGTTGCTGCTGCGCCGGACTGTTGCCATTTAGACCTGCCGCACTGCAGTACATGCCGCCGCCGGCTGCCGCCAGAATGTCAATCCAGGCCGGCTGCGCCAGCAGGGCAGACTGACTGCCCGCCACGGTGGCCTGTTCCGGTTTCAGGTGCAGAAAGATCGAGGGCCACACGCCACGGTCGGCGAAATCGGCAATCACCACGGGCGCT
>JBMOPR010000148.1:0-3547 GCA_049323075.1 Pseudomonadota bacterium | reverse complement strand
TACCGCGGACCGTACCTTCACCCACTCCCTCGACAACGGCCTGAAAATCATCGTGCGGGAAGACCATCGCGCCCCGGTGATGGTGGCGCAGGTCTGGTACAAGGTGGGTTCCACGTTCGAAACCCCCGGGCTGACCGGCATATCCCACGTGCTGGAACACATGATGTTCAAGGGCACCACCAAGGTGCCCAGCGGCGAATTCTCCAAGATCATCGCCAACTATGGCGGCAGCGAAAACGCCTTCACCACGTATGACTACACCGGTTACTACCAGCTGATGAGCGCACGCAACCTGCCCCTGAGCCTGGAGCTGGAAGCGGACCGCATGCAGAACGCGCTGATTCCCGAGGCCGAGTTTGCCAAGGAACTGCAGGTGGTGAAGGAAGAGCGCCGGCTGCGCACCGACGACGATCCCAATGCCCAGGCGTATGAACGCTTCATGGCGGCGGCTTTCCTGTCGTCGGGTTACCACAATCCCATCATCGGCTGGATGCACGACATCGACCGTCTCACCGCCGCCGACGTGCGCAAGTGGTACCAGCAGTGGTATGCCCCCAACAACGCCATCCTGATCGTGGTGGGCGACGTGAAGGCGCAGGATGTGTTCGAACTGGCGGCCCGCTATTTCGGCCCGGTACCGCGCCGCGACGTACCCACACCGCAGTTCAACCGCGAAGTGGCGGGGCTGGGCGAACGCCGGGTGACGGTGGAACTGCCGGCCAAGCTGCCGGCCCTGCTGGTGGGCTACAACGTGCCGGGCATCAATACCGGCGACGAGGATGAGGTGTATGCCCTGCGCATGCTCGCGGGTGTGCTCGACGGCGGCTACAGCGCCCGCATCGAAACCGAGCTGGTGCGGCGTCAGCGCGTCGCCGCCAGTGCCGGGGCCGGCTACAGCGGTTTCAGCCTGGGCGACACCCTGTTCTACCTGAGCGCGGTCCCGTCCAACGGCCACAGCGTCGGCGATCTGGAAGCGGCAATCGAGGAACAGCTGAACCGGCTGCAGACTGAACTGCCCACCCCCGATGAACTGGAACGGGTGCGGGCGCAGATCCTGTCCGGCGAGATCTACCAGCAGGATTCGATTTCCAGCCAGGCCAACCAGATCGGCCGCATGGAAGCCATTGGCCGCAGCTGGCAAGAGGCCGACCAGTTCGCCAGCAAGCTGGCCCGGGTCACGCCGGAACAGATCCAGGCGGTGGCACGCAAATACCTGGTGCCTGCGCGCAAGACCGTGACCGTGCTGAAACCGCTGCCGCTGTGAACCTGAACCCTCATTCTGAGACTCCCGATTCTGAAAACAGGAAGTGCTTTACCCATGGCTGAATCCAGTTTTACCCGCCGCCTCGTCACCGCCCTGCTGCTACTGGTGGGCGCTGTGATCATCGTCACTGCCGGTTACATGGTCACCCCCCTGCTGACGAAGGAAGGCGAGGGCCGCCCGGCACCGAAAGTGACGGTAAGCAACAGCTCTGCCGCCGCCCGTGAAAAAGTGAACGGGCTGCCGCTGACCTCGCCGGAAATCATCGAGCGCACCCCCGCCAAGGCCCATCGCATCCATATCCAGTCCTGGCAGACACCCAAGGGCGCAACCGTGATGTTCGTGGAATCCCCCGAGATTCCCATGCTGGACGTGCGCCTGGTGTTCAACGCAGGCTCGGCGCGGGACGGCGACCTGCCCGGTCTGGCCAACCTCACCAACGGCATGCTGAGCGAGGGTGCCGGCGTGGCGGATGTGGACCAGATCGCCCGCCATTTTGAAGGTCTGGGCGCACGGCTCGACAACGGCGCCTACCGCGACATGGCGGTAGTCAGCCTGCGCACCCTGTCCGATCCCCAGTACCGCGAACCCGCCCTCAGCCTGTTCAGCGACGTGGTGGCCCACCCCACCTTCCCCGAGGACAGCCTGGAACGCCTGCGCAACCAGCTGCTGCTGTCGCTGCAGTATGAAAAACAGGACCCGGGTTCCCAGGTGTCGAAGGCCTTTTTCCAGCAGCTTTACCCCAACGCGCCCTACGGCACCCCCACCAGCGGTACCGAGGAAAGCCTGCCCCGCGTGACCGTGACCGAGATGAAGGCGTTCCACCAGCGCTATTACGTCAGCCGTAATCTGGTGGTGGCCATGATCGGCGCCATCAGCCGCCAGGAAGCGGAGAAAATCGCCCGCCAACTCGATGCGCAACTGCCGGAAGGCAGCGCCGCCCCCGCCCTGCCGGCGCCCGCCGCTCTGGCCAAGGCAGTGGAGCACCATATCGAATTTCCCTCCAGCCAGACCCATATCCTGGCCGGCAGCCTGGGCGTGAAGCGGGGCGATCCGGACTGGTATCCGCTCTATGTCGGCAACGAAATTCTGGGCGGCAGCGGCTTCGCCTCCCGGCTGAACCAGGTGATCCGGCAGGACAACGGTCTGGCCTACAGCGTGTACAGCCAGTTCGCGCCCATGGCGGTAGCCGGCCCCTTCATGATGGGCTTGCAGACCCGCAACGAGCAGGCCACCCAGGCCCTGGAACTGCTGGACAAGACCGTGCGCGAGTTCATCGAGAAAGGCCCCAGAGACAAGGATCTGGCCGACGCCAAGCGCAACCTGCTCAACAGCTTCCCGCTGCAGACCGCCAGCAACGGCAGCATCGTGGATTACCTGGGCATGATCGGCTTCTACAAGCTGCCGCTGGATTACCTGGAGCGCTACCCGGAGCAGGTGGAGAAAGTGACAGCAGACGATATTCGCGAAGCCTTCGCCCGTATCGTGCAGGCAGACAAGCTGCTGACGGTGACAGTAGGGGCAACCCAGGCTGCTCCCGCTGCCGCCACCGCGAAGCCCTGAGCGCGCGATGAGAAAATCCACCAAACCCGCAGGCAAAGCCGGCGCCGGCCCGAAAGGCCCCGGCGAAGTCCGCATCATCGGCGGCCAGTGGCGTGGCCGCCGCCTGCAGTTCAGCGCCCACGAAGGTTTGCGCCCCACCCTCGACCGTTACCGGGAAACCCTGTTCAACTGGCTGATGTTCGACGTGGAAGGCGCCCGCTGCCTGGATCTGTTCGCCGGCAGCGGCGCCCTCGGCTTCGAGGCACTGTCCCGGGGCGCGCGGGAAGTGGACTTCGTCGACGCCAATCCCCGCGTCTGCAGCGACATCCGCGCCAACCTGGGCAAACTGGGCAGCGAGAAAGGCCGCGTCTGGCACAGCGCCGCCGAAGCCTGGCTGAAGGCCCGCCGTAACGACCTTGCCAGCGGCACCATCGCCCCCTACGACCTGGTCTTCCTCGATCCGCCTTTTCACCAGAATCTTCTGCAAGCCTGCATCCATCTTCTGGAAACCGGCGGCTGGCTGGCGGAGAACGCCAGGATCTACCTGGAAGCGGAAAACAGCTTCGACCGCAGCAAACTGCCCTACCACTGGCGCGTCCACAAGGAAAAGGACGGCGGCAACAAGATTTTTTTACTGCTCATCCGCCAGCCGGATCACCCCCTCGCCCCAGCCTGATCAACCACCTGCGGCCGCTTTGCCGAAACCGCCTCAGGAGCGCATCTTTGCAGCTTCCCGGGGCGGTC